>JBEVKO010000290.1:0-3397 GCA_040509705.1 Beijerinckiaceae bacterium | reverse complement strand
ACGATTCCCCCGCCCGTCTCTCGGCTCGCCTTGCCCGCGTTCCGCGACGGACAGACCGGTGCGGGGGGGAGCCGCGTCAGCATGAAGCGCAGCGCCGCGCCCCTGCACAGCATCGGCAATGCGGCGATCTCGTCGTCGGAAAGACGGCGGACGCGCTCATAGCCAGCGATCATCGCCTGGCCCTTGGTGAGATTGAAGGATGCGTCCGCCTCGAAGCACCAGGCGTTGAGACAGATCGCCAGATCATAGCTGAGGAAATCCGTGCAGGCGAAATAGAAGTCGATCAGCCCGGACAGCTTCGGGCCGATGAAGAAGACATTGTCGGGAAAGAGATCCGCGTGAATCACGCCGCGCGGCAGATCGCTCGGCCATTGGCGCTCCAGCATGTCGAGCGCATCCGCAGCGCGCGTTGCGAGCCCCGGCGACACCTCATCGGCGCGCTTGTGCGCACGCTCGAAAAGCGGTCGCCATCCGTGAACATCGAGCGCATTGCGCCTCGCCATCTGAAATTCGCGGCCCGCCTCGTGCAACTGCGCCAGCGCCGATCCGACAGCGGCGCAATGAGCCGCGCTGGGTCGCTTGACGCCCATGCCGTCGAGAAAGGTGACGATGGCCGCCGGTCGTCCAGCGAGGTTTCCGAGCGCTGTCCTGCTGCGGTTCTTGACCGGAACCGGGCAATTCAGGCCGCGCGCGGACAGATGCTCCATGAGGCCGATGAAGAAGGGAAGCTCCTCGGCCTTCACCCGCTTCTCGTAGAGCGTCAGGATGAAGAAGGCTTTTTCGGTGTGAAGCAGATAGTTCGAATTCTCGACGCCCTCGGCGATGCCTTTCGCCGACAACAGCCCGCCGATGTCGTAGTCCGAAATGAATCGCGTGAGTTCATCGTCGGCGACTTCCGTGTAAACCGCCATTACTTCCCCGCCATTGCTTCGGGGCGCAGCGCACGGGGCAACGGAAAGAACACGCTCTCGTCGGCGGTCGACACGGTTTCGACCTGCGCATCGTATCGCTGAGCGAACGCGTCGATGATCTCTTCGACCAGCACCTCCGGCGCGGAGGCGCCGGCCGTGACGCCGAGCGCGCGAATGTTCCCGAAGACGTCCCAATCGATATCTTTGGCGCGAAGCACGAGGCGGGCGGCCGGGCAGCCGGCCCGTTCCGCCACTTCGCGCAGGCGTTGCGAATTCGAGGAATTCGGCGAGCCCACGACGATCATCGCATCGACGCGCGGCGCGATGCGCTTCACGGCCTCCTGGCGATTCGTCGTCGCGTAACAGATGTCTTCCTTGTGCGGCCCGACGATCTCGGGATATCGCGCGCGCAAGGCGGCTACCACTTCCTCCGTATCGTCGACGGAGAGCGTCGTCTGCGTCGCATAGGCGAGCGCTTGTTCTGACGCCGGGTCAAGGCGTCCAACATCCGCAACGGTTTCAACCAGCGTGATCGCGCCTGGCGGCAATTGGCCGATGGTGCCGATCACCTCCGGGTGGCCATGATGGCCAATGAGGATCACATGCCGACCGCGCTTGGCATGAAGCTCAGCTTCGCGATGGACCTTGGTGACCAGCGGGCAGGTCGCGTCGATGGCGAAGAGCTGGCGATCCGACGCTTCGGCGGGAACCGATTTTGGCACGCCGTGGGCGGAGAAGATCACCGGCGCGCCGGTCGGCGGCACCTCCGAAAGCTCGTCGACGAAGATCGCGCCCTTGCGCCTCAGGCTTTCCACCACATAGCGGTTATGCACGATCTCGTGCCGCACATAGACCGGCGGCCCGTATATCTTCAGCGCCTGCTCCACTGCGTCGATGGCGCGCACGACGCCGGCGCAGAAGCCGCGCGGCGCGCAAAGCAATATGTCGAGCCTGGGCTTGGCTGGCGAACCTGACATGGCCGCCTTGTGGAAGGCGAGCGCTTTGCGGTCAAGCGGAGCGCAATCGCCCGTGGAGCGCGCGGCGGCGGTCGCGGCATGGCCCCATGCGCGCCGGTCGTGGCTGCATTGCCGCCCGCCGGCTTAGCGCCTATGTCACCCCGGCGACGGGTGGAGGAGGCCACGCGGCCGCATGAACAAAACCGTTTCAGGAAACGCCGCATGGCCCGTGACCAGTCCGATTCGACGCCGATCCGCGGCCGCGACGATCTCGTGGCCTGGTTCGAGGAAGGCTGCAAAGCGGACGGCGAGCTGCGGGCCGGATCCGAGCATGAAAAGTTCCCATTCTATCGCGGCGGCCTGTCGCCGGTTTCCTATGAGCCGCAGGGGATTCGCGCCCTGCTCGAAGGCATGGCCGCGCGTACGGGCTGGACGCCGATCATGGAGGATGATCATCCGATCGGGCTGTTTGATTCCGTCGGCGGCGGCGCGATCTCGCTGGAGCCGGGCGGACAGTTCGAACTCTCCGGCGCTCCGCTCGCGACAGTGCATGAGACGGCGGCCGAACTCGCGAAGCATCTCGACGATCTGAAGGCGGTGGCGAAGCCGCTTGGAATCGGTTTCCTCGCGCTCGGCATGAGTCCGATATGGACGCGGGCGGAGACGCCGAAGATGCCGAAGCGGCGGTACGACATCATGACCGCCTACATGCCGAAGGTCGGATCGCTCGGCCTCGACATGATGTATCGCACATCGACCGTGCAGGTGAATCTCGACTTCACGTCGGAAGCCGACATGGTTGAGAAAGTGCGCGTCTCGCTTGCGTTGCAACCCATCGCGACGGCGCTGTTTGCAAATTCGCCTTTCACCGAAGGCAAGCTCAACGGCATGCGCACGCAGCGCTCGGCGATCTGGCTCGACACCGACAATGATCGCGCCGGCATGCTTCCTTTCGCTTTCGAGGATGGGATGGGGTTTGAGCGCTATGTCGACTATGCGCTCGACGTTCCGATGTATTTCGTCAAGCGCGGCGATCACTATCATGACGTCGCAGGAGCTTCGTTCCGCGATCTGCTTAAGGGAAAGCTCGCCGCCTTGCCGGGCGAAAGGGCGACGATTTCGGACTGGGCCAATCATCTTTCCACAATTTTCCCGGAAGTGCGTCTCAAGCGCTATCTCGAGATGCGCGGCTCGGATGTCGGTCCGGCGCCCATGATCGCAGCGCAGGCGGCGTTCTGGATCGGCCTTCTCTATGATCGAGCGTCGCTCGATCAGGCGCTGCAGCTCATCCGGGAGTGGAGCCCCGACGACAGGCAAACCTTGCGGGAAAAGGTTCCGAAGCTTGCGCTGCAGGCGACAATCGCAGGTCGCAGCGTGCGCGATGTCGCGCGCGACGCGCTTCAGCTCGCGCGTGACGGCCTCAAGCGGCGCGGGCGTCTCGATTCGTTGGGACGCAACGAGACTCGTTTCCTCACGCCGCTCGACAGCATCGTCACCGCCAACGAGACGCAGGCCGACCGCCTGATCAAG
>JBEVKO010000289.1:0-3340 GCA_040509705.1 Beijerinckiaceae bacterium | reverse complement strand
GCGGCGACTATGTGGTGAAGGTGAATAACCGCAAGATTCTGGACGGCGTCATGGAGGCGATCGGCCTCGGCGGCGAAGAGAATGCGGGGCGAAGGCTCACGGTGCTGCGGGCGATCGATAAACTCGATCGCCTTGGCGTCGAGGGCGTCAAGCAGCTGGTGGGGGACGGGCGCAAGGACGAGAGCGGAGACTTTACGAAAGGCGCGGGGCTAAGTAGCGAGGCGATTGATCGGATCCTCAATTTCACGGGCTGGAGAGAATCCGGCTCTGGATCGAACACCATCAGCGGCTCCAGCGCAGTGACAATCGCCAATTTCGAAACGGCGGTCGACGGAAACGCACTTGGCCTCGAAGGCGTCGGAGAGTTGAAGACGATCGCAGAATTGATCAACGCAACCGGCTATTCAGATCGCGTGACAATCGATCCCTCCGTCGTCCGCGGCCTCGAATATTACACCGGTCCAGTCTTCGAATGCGAGCTCACCTTTCCCGTGAAAGACGAGAATGGAAAGGACGTCCGCTTCGGCTCGGTCGGCGGCGGCGGGCGCTATGACGGCCTCGTCGCGCGCTTTCGCAACGAGCCGGTTCCGGCGACGGGATTTTCGATCGGAGTTTCGCGTCTCGTCTCTGCATTGAAGACGATCAAGTCGCCCATCGTCTCGGGCGCGAACGATTCAGGACCCGTCGTCGTGCTGGTCATGGATCGCGACCATATCGGCGACTATCAGAAAATGGTCGCGTCTTTGCGCGCAGCGAATATCCGCGCGGAAATGTATCTCGGCGAATCCGGCATGAAGGCGCAGATGAAATACGCCGATCGACGCAACAGCCCCTGCGTCATCATCCAGGGTTCGAACGAGCGCAACGCCGGCGAAATCCAGATCAAGGATCTCATTGAGGGCGCAAAGCGGGCCGACGCCTTCAGGTCGAACGCCGAATATCGCGCCGCGCGACTTGCGCAGTTCTCCTGCAAGGCAAGCGAGATGGTCGCAAAAGTGCGCGAATTGCTCGGCGCGCACGGGATTTCTTAAGCGCCCTCTTCCCCGGCTCCATGAAGAGCGGCGCAATGGGCCCCGGACAACTGCTGCGCGGTTTCCGGGATGACTGAGGCTCCGTCCCCCCAAAGGCATTTCACACCGCGAAACCACACAGCGCTTGGAGGCTCGGGCTTTGCTCGGCTAGGCTGATGCGGCCGGCGGGAGACCAGCATGAAGGTTCTGAGCGACGCGCAGGTTAGATCCTACAACGAAGACGGCTATCTCGCGCCGCTCCGGGTGTTCGACGCCGCAGAAACGCGTGAGATGCGCGCGCTCTTTGAAGCGCTCTCGGCGCGCGAAGGCGGCAATCTTTCGCGATCCGCCAACACCCGTCCGCACCTCTATTTGAAATGGATCGACGATGTGATCCGCGATCCGCGCGTGCTCGATCCGGTCGAGGACGTGCTGGGTCCCGACATCCTGTGCTGGGCTTCCGGCTTCTTCGCCAAGCGCCCAGGCGACGGAAGCTTCATCTCCTGGCATCAGGACGCGACCTATTGGGGCCTATCGTCGAACGACGTCGTCACGGCGTGGATCGCGCTGTCGCCGAGCGACATTGAGAGCGGGTGCCTGCGCGTCGTTCCCGGATCGCACAAGACGCAGGTTCCGCATCGCGACACGTTCGGCGAGAAGAATCTTCTGTCGCGCGGCCAGGAGATCGCCGTCGAGGTGCGAGAGGACGAGGCCGTCGACATCATCCTTCAGCCCGGCGAAATGTCGCTGCACCATGTGCTGATCTTTCACGGCTCCAACCCGAACGTGGCGAACGACTCCCGCATTGGTCTGGCGATCCGCTACATCCCGTCGCATCTGAAGCAGCTCGCCCCGATCAAGGACAGCGCGATGCTGGTTCGGGGCGTCGACCGCTACGGACATTTCGAGCCCGAGCAACGGCCGTCGGCTGACTTTGCGCCCGACGCATTGAGCTATCACGCGGCAATCCAGAAGCGCCTCAACGAGATCACCAATCTCGGCGCGAACAAGCCTGGCGCGATGTAACGTCGCGGCGAAAGGTTTTCGTCTCGCGCGCGCGTCACGGGCGGGACAGGGGCTGCTCTTGCGTGTAGCTTCCAGCCGACATTCGCCCGGCCCGCATGAGTCAGCCCTCGCCCAACCCCGTCGCAACCGGTCTTGCCGGAAAGTGCCCGCGCTGCGGCGAAGGTCGGCTGTTCAGCGGCTATCTGAGGGTCGCGCCACGCTGCGAGCTCTGCGGGCTCGATCTCAGCTTCGCCGATTCGGCCGACGGTCCGGCGGTCTTCCTGATGTTCATCGTCGGATTCGCGGTTGTCGGGGGCGCGCTGTTCGTCGAGTTCGCCTATGAGCCGCAATGGTGGGTGCATGCGCTCGCATGGCCGATGCTCACGGCCCTGCTCTCGCTTGCGCTGCTGCGGCCGCTGAAGGGCCTGATGATTGCGCTGCAATTCGCCAACCGCGCCGAGGAAGGCCGGCTCGACAGGTAGACGATGACAGGCGCGCGAAAGCTCATTGTGCCGGGGCTGCTGGCCTTCGCCCTCTTCAACCTGCTCGTCTCGCTCGGCGTCTGGCAGCTCAACCGCATGGCCTGGAAGCAGCGGCAGATCGCCCAGATCGAAACGCGCGCGAAAGCGCCGCCGCTGGAGCTCATCGACATCACGCCGGCGATGCGCGATCCGGCAAGCGCGCCCGCGCTTGATTTTTCACGTGTGAAGGCGACGGGCGCGTTCGACCATTCGCGCGAACTGCATCTCATCGCCCCGCAGCGCCAGGGCGCGGGCTGGATGGTGATCACGCGCTTCGACATGGCGGATGGACCGGTCCTCGTCATGCGCGGCGTCGCGCCGGACGAACTGCGCGATCCGGCGCGGCGACCGGATGGCCAGGTCGGCGGTCAGATCACCATCGAAGGGCGCATCCGCGCGGGCGAACAAGCGGGATGGCTGACGCCGGCGAACGATGTTGCACGCAACGCCTGGTTCTGGCGCGATCTCGCGGGGATGCAACGAGCGGCTGGCTTTGATCTGTCGAACCGCACCCTGCCATTTTTCATCGAACTCGAATCACCTGTTCCGCCGGGAGGTTTGCCGCGGCCACAGCTCGACGCGATCAATCTGCGTAACGATCACCTGCAGTACGCAATCACATGGTTCGCGCTGTCGATTGTGCTGATCGTCATGTTCTTTGTCTGGGCGAGATCACAATTGAAAAAAGACGCCGCAACGTAATTGTGTCGACTTTGCAACAGATTCGCTGAAATCATGAACTCTGCGCGCTTTTGCTTATGAACTAAGCATTTTGCCTACAACTTCGTAGCTTGTGCGCTTGTG
>JBEVKO010000288.1:0-6965 GCA_040509705.1 Beijerinckiaceae bacterium | reverse complement strand
ATTGAACTTCGTGATTGAGGGCGCGCTGGACGGCGGCGTAACCCGCGCTCTGATGATCGACGGTCACGGCAAGGGTTACAGCACCATCCTGCTGGAGATGGAGTTCGACGCCGACGATGCCCCGCCGAGTCTTTCGGCTTCGGCGATGGAGAGCGCCCTATGAAGGATGGACGGATCCTGCGGCTCGGCGCGGGGTCGGCGCATGAGGGCGACGATCTCGACGCGGCGCGGATGATCGCTGAAAGCGGCGCGGTCGAGTACATCGTGTTCGATTGCACCTCGGAAAAGGCCTTCTCGATGGCGTATATGCGCAAGCAGAACGGCCTGCCATGCTACGACATCCAGCTCGAACCGAAACTGCGCGCCGTGCTTCCCGGTTGCGCGAAGAACGGGGTGACGATGATCGCCAATGCCGGCGCGCTCGACCCGGAAGGCGCCGCGCATCTGACAGTGGAGGTCGCGCGCGATCTCGGCCTCAAGGGCCTGCGCATCGCCTATGTCGCCGGCGCCGACGTCTCGGACGTCGTGCGGCTGCGCAATCCGATTGTGCGCGAAACCGGCAGGCCGGTGTCGGACCTCGGCAACGAGTTCCTGGGCGCACTCGCCTATGGCGGCGGCGACCAGATCGTCGAGGCGCTGAAGGCGGGAGCCGATATCGTTCTGACGTCGAGGGCCGGCGACTCCGAGCAGTTTCTCGCACCGATGGCGCATGAGTTCGACTGGGCCCCGGACGATTGGGACAAGATTGGCAGCGGCCTCGGGATCGGCCATCTTATGGAATGCGCGGCGCAGGTGTCGGGCGGCTTCCTTGCGGATCCCGGCCGCAAGGAGGTGTCCGGCCTGCACCAACTCGGCTTTCCCATCGCCGAGGTCGAGCCTGACGGCGCTGCGGTCCTTACAAAGCTTCCGGGCACGGGCGGCGTGATCAGTGAGCAGTCGGTCAAAGAGCAGCTGCTCTATGAGATCGGCGATCCCGCGAACTATGTGCATGCGCCGGGCGTCGTTGATTTTACGACCACGACAGTAAAGCAGGTGGGGCCGGACCGGGTCCGGGTGGAAGGCACCACTGGCCATCCCAAAACGCCGACGGCCCGCGTCGCGCTTGCGGTGCGCGAAGGCTGGGTTGGCATGGGGCGCATCACATATGGCGGAACCGGTTGCTATCGCCGCGCCAAACTGGCCGCTGAGACCGCCGAGCGCCAGCTCGTCGAGCGTTTTGGCGCGAAGCGCGAGGATCTGCGATTCGACTATATCGGCTACAATGCGCTGTTCGATTGGGGCGTTGATCCGGACAAGCTCATGGAGATCGAATTGCGCGTAACCGGGCGATTCCTGACGCGCGACGAGGCGCGGAAAGTGCAAATGCTGGTGTCGCAGCTTCCCGTCAGCGGGCCCTCCGGAGGCGCGTGGGGACGGCCGCTTGATCAGGGAGGCGTCGAGGAGATTGTGACCTTCTATTCCGCCCTGCTTGCGACCGACGACATCCACTACGAAGTGCACACCCTGGTCTCCTGACATTCCTCTTTCTCACGCAACGAACACGGCATTGCTCCATGACTGAACCGCTTCTCACCGCGCTGGACGATGGAGTGCTTACCGTCACGCTGAACTCGCCAGAGGATCACAACCGCATGGATCGCCGCATGATGACGGCGCTCTATGAAGCGATGGACAGGGCGGATTCGGATTCAGCCATTCGCGTTCTGGTCATCACCGGTGCGGGGGACTATTTTTGCGCGGGCGGCCGCGTCGACGGTCACCCGCACGGAACGCTGAAGCAGCGGCAGGACTATGCGCAGGCCTACTGCCTCATGCAGGACCGGTTTGGCCGACTCGGCGTTCCCGTGATCGCCGCCGTCAACGGTCACTGCATCGCCGGCGGCATGAGCCTGATGTCCTTCTGCGATATGGCGGTTGCAGCGGATCATGCGGAGTTCGGCTATCCCGAAGTCAAGTACGGCCAGTTTCCAGCGCTGGCGCTGGCCATGCTGATTCCTCTGGCGCCGCCCAAGCGGGCGTTCGAGATGCTCTATTTCGGCGATCGGTTCTCGGCCGCAACGGCGCTCGAACTTAACCTCGTCAATCGGATTGCACCGAAGGCGGAATTGAGCTCGACCGTAAAGAGCATTGTGCGGACTCTGAAGAATCGCAACCAGACGGCTATCGGCATGGGGCGAAGGGCCTACTACGCCATGACCCCCATGACTCCGGCGTCCCGCCTGCAATATGCGCAACAATTCCTGACGACCTTGCTCCAATCAACAGACGGCTTCGTTCCGGCGGCCAGCGAGGATGACCGGATCGGCGCCGGTAAGGGATAGGACGCACGCGCGATGGACGGAACGGAGACAAGAGGCGCGGTGGTGACGGTCTCTGCTGCGCGCATAGAGACGGCGCTCGAAGGCATGGCGCGCTATGCGACCTCTCTCTCCCTGCGCGATCTCCCGCCTGAAGTCATTTCAAAGGTCAAGACCTGCTTTCTCGATGCGATGTCAGGCTGCTTCGCCATTCGCCACGATGCGCGGGCGCGCGCGGCGCTTCAGTCCGTCAGCCTCGATCAGTCCGACGCTTGCGCGACTGTCGTCGGAACCGCGCATCGCGCCGCACCGACTGACGCCGCCTTCGTCAATGCGGTGGCGACGGGGTCAACCGATCGCAGCGATACGCACATCGCAACCGCAACGCATCCCGGCATCGTCGTCATTCCTGCGGCGCTCGCGGTCGCCGAGAAGCGTAACATGTCCGGCGCTGGGCTGATCGAAGCGATGGTCGCCGGCTACGAAACCATGTGTCGGTTGGCGTCGTCGTTGATCACGCCTGAATTGGTGACCGTGTTCCGCTCGAGCGGCCTGACAGGGCCGGTCGGCGCAGCCTTTGCAGCGGCTCGCGCCATGGGCCTGCCACAGCCGGAGATGGTCAGCGCAGCCAGCCTTGCCGCCCAGACCAGCGCGGGTTTGAACGCATGGGCTTACGCCGGCACCGATGAACACCCGTTTCATATCGGCTTTGCGTCGCGCAATGGCGTTGTCGCCGCCACACTCGCGGCGCACGGCGTAACGGCGGCGCCGACGGCGCTCGACGGACGCGGCGGCTTGCTTTCGGGATACGGCGCTCAGGAGAAATGCCGCCTGCTGACGGATGAGCTTGGCGCGCGCTTCGATACTCTTGGCGTGGCGCACAAGCCCGCGCCCGCCTGTTATTTTGCGCAGAGCCCGGCGCAGCTCGCAGCGCGCATGGCTCGGGAAACGATAGCGACTGCTGATATCCATAGCGTTGAGATCTTTGTCAGCGACGCTGCGGCGCAATTTCCGGGCTGCGACAACAGGGGCCCCATGCGCTCGCGCCAGGATGCTGCGATGAGCATTCAATTCTGCGTGGCGTCCGTTCTGCTGAATGGGGCAATCGATGAGCGGAGCTGGGGTGAATTCAATGATGCCACGGTGAATGAGCTTGCTGCGCGTTCGCGTCTCGGGGTGGATGCGGGTCTCAGCCGCACTTCGCCACATGCGCAGGGCGCGCGCATTGTGGTGAAGTTGAACAGCGGGCAGACCATCGAGAGCCGGCAGGACGACGTCCGCTCGATGACGCATGATGAGGTTGTAGGGCGCTTCCTCGCGGCTGGAGATCCATTCGTCGGCTCGGCGCGACTGTCGGAATTCGTCGGCATCGTGGAGCGGCTTGAGAAAGTAGCATCGGTCAGAGATGCGATGCGACCGCTTGCCACGGCGTGACCAGCTGACAACCAGGACCTGGCCGAGGCCGCACTGGGTCGCTGTGGGCGCGACAGGGGCGCAAAAGACTGTTGGCTCGCCCTTGTCGGTCCGGCAGGATCCGGAAAGCGCTCGTCGGGTCATGCTCCCTCTGAGAACGCAACGTAATCTACCGTATTTTCATAACCGGAGGCGCAATACGCGCTGGATACAGGCGCCGGAGACGCGCCTCCCGGGTCGAGCCGCAAGGGCCTCGGAACGCAAACTGAACGTCAGAAACTCGCGCGGCGGAGAATTTCGCCTTGGCGCCCACCCGACGCTTTGGTCGGGGAGAGTGAGCGTCGCCCCCGTGCTCCCGAGCGCTTCCCGTTCCGCCACATTGACATTCTTAACCGCTCGGCCCGACAATTGGCCGTCGCGCCGAACGCGGTTATCTGCGAGCCATACTTGTCATTCTGGCCCAAAAGCTCTCCGAAGGGCGCGCGCCGGAAGAAGCTGGTGGCGCCGCCCGACGATCCGCCAGCCACGGCGCCGCCTGCCCCCGATGCCGCGACGCCCGCCAAAGCGCCGCTGGGCCCGCGCAAGCGCGTGAAGCTGTCGGCGAAGCCGCTTGTCACCCCGAAGCCGAAGAAAGCCTGGTCGATGGTGGTCAGCACGGGCTCGCTCGTCGGCGTGCTGATGCTGTTTGGGATTCTCTTCGCCTGGGGCGCCGGGATGACGCTCCTGCTCATCTTCGGCGACAAGATGTCGGCCCGGCTGATCGCCCAGAACAGCGAGATGCAGGACGCCTACGAGCAGCGCCTGCAGGCCTATCGCGACGAGATCGCGCGCGTCATCTCTGAATCCGAGCAGAACCGGGTTGATCGAGATTCGGTCACGGGCCGCGTCATCGAGCTCACGCGCCGGCAGCGGGCGATCGAGAACCGGCTGATCATTCTCAACAAGATCGCCGACCAGGTCGGCGTCGAGGCCGCGCCGGCGACGCCTTCGGTTGGCGCCGCCCCTCCGGCGACCACGCCCGGCGCCGCTCCGCCGGCGCCGCCGCCGCGGCCCGGGTTCCCGGCGCGGCCAACAACGCCGGGCCAGACGCGGGGCGATGCGCCGCTGCCGGCCTTTCCATGGAGCGCCGAGCCCGTCACGGCCGACGCCCGCGACGGCGATTGGCCGCCTCTGGGCGGCCTCATCCATCGCGCGCAGTTCATCGAGCCGCCGACGGTCGAGACCGGGCCGAGCCAGTCCGAGATCGAGCTCGAAGCACAGATCTCGCGGCTCGAATCCGCGGTGCTTCGGCTCGATGCGTCCCAGGCCCGCGCGCTTACCGGAATGGTGCGCTTGTCCGAGGTTAGGCTGACGCGATTCCGCAACGCCCTCAGCATATTGGGGCTCTCTCCTGAAGAACTGGCGCCGGATACGGGACGCACCCCCACGAACATGCCCGCGCTAGTCGTCCCGATCGCCGAGCAGAACACGCCTTTCGGCCAGCGAATCAACCTGATACGCGGCAATGTTTCACTGCTTTACCGGCTCCAGCCGGTGATCGGCTCGATGCCGCTCGCCCGCCCCACCAACGAAGCGCGGTTCAGCAGCCCGTTCGGCTTTCGCATCCATCCGATCTCGGGCGTGAAGAAGCTGCATGCGGGGCTTGATCTCGCAGGTCCGATCGGCACGCCAGTGCGAGCCGCCGGCGCCGGCGTCGTGCTCACCGCGGGCTGGGGCGGCGGCTATGGCAACCTCGTCCAGATCGATCACGGACACGGCGTCATCACGCGCTATGCCCATCTCTCGACAATCGAGGTCGCGCAGGGCCAGCCAGTTGCGTTGGGCGCGCAAGTCGGCCTCATGGGCTCGACCGGCGCGTCGACCGGATCCCACCTGCATTTCGAGACGCGGGTGCGCAGCGCGCCCGCCAATCCGGCCTGTTTCCTGATCGCCGGCGACCGGCTTCGGGACGCGCTCAGTTCTGGTTTCGTCTGCGAGAAGGCGCCGTTCTCGAAGGACGCTGCATCGTCCGAGGATGAGGACGACGACAGCTAGGCTGGTGATTTCAGACAACAGCGTTGCATTGTTTTCCCAAACGCAAGACAAAGTTCATCGCCGCCCTGTAAGAAGGGGTAGGCGTTGGACGCGCCGGGACACGGGAACGTCAGCCGGGGTTGGGGGTTTTGCGCCGGTTGATCAAAAGGATGGCTGGAGACTTTTGATGAAACCTGCGTTCGTTGCTTGCGTTTCCGCGGCGCTGTTCGTCGTGTGCGCGCCAACCTATGCCGCCGCCCAGGACAGGCCGGCGGATTTCAACGAGACTGCCCACCAGCTTCCGCTGCCGCCGCCGCGCCCTGCGCAGACGGTCCAGCAGAAGCGCATTCGCGTCAGCCAGGCGACCAACGTCGGTTCGCCTCAGGAGCCGGCGCGTCCGGCTCGGAAGGCATCCAACTTTTGGCTGTCCGTCGGCTACGGCTTCTGAACCATTACACGCTGATTTCCTGACGCACAGGCAATATCGAGCCTGTGCGGCAGCGCACCGCGCAACTCTCGACCACCTTCCAAGAATCCCCGGCGTCGGTGATACTCGCTGACGGCCGGGGCTTCGCGCTTTCGCGTTCGCGCGACCATGGTTGTGCAGCGCAGATTGTGCAGTTCCCTTCCGCCAGACGCATCGCTAGGCTACAGTTCCTGCAAACGTATCGCGACTGTCGCGAAGATGCTCAGGGTGCTCGATGTCGTGGTACAATAAGGTGCTGTGGAAAGAGGGCCTCTTTCTAAGACCTCACCATCTGCAGCAGAATGATCGGTACCACGAGCATCTGCTCGAATCGCGCGTCAGGCATGTCACTCCCTATCCGTGGGGGTTTTCGGCCATCGAGATCGATCGCGACCTTCTGCAGCAACGCAAGTTCGCGTTGCGCCGCGCCTCCGGAATCCTGCCGGACGGCACGCCTTTCGACATGCCTGCGGACAGTCCTCTCCCCCTTCCGGTCGAAGTGCCGGAGACTGCGTCCGGACAGATCGCGTGGCTTTCGATGCCGATGGCGACGGCGAATTCGCGGGAGGTCGACGATGTGAGCGCTGAAAGCGGCAGCCGCTATGTGTCGGGGATCGAGATGTTCATCGATTCGACCTCGGCGCTGCGGATCGAAGAAGAGATCGACACCGCATCGCCCCGAATCACGCTCGAACTGCGAAAGACCGCCAAGCCCGGCTACGTCTCCGTGGGCGCGGCGCGCGTCCTCGAAGTGCGCGACAAGGCGGTGCTGATCG
>JBEVKO010000287.1:0-4877 GCA_040509705.1 Beijerinckiaceae bacterium | reverse complement strand
AATGCTGGCTCGGGCAAGACGGAAGTGCTGGTGCGGCGCGTCATCCGCCTGATGCTGGGCGGCGTGAAGCCCGATGAAATCCTCTGTCTTACCTATACCAAAGCGGCGGCGGCCGAGATGACAAACCGCGTATTCAAGCGCCTCGCCGAATGGACGGCGCTTGATGATGAAGGCTTGCGCGGCGGGATCCGCGATCTCACCGGTGGGGTCGCTTCGGCTCCTCGCCTGCGGCGGGCGCGGCGCCTGTTCGCCGATGCGCTGGAGACGCCGGGCGGGCTGAAGATCCAGACAATTCATGCATTCTGCGAGCGGCTGCTTCATCTCTTTCCCTTCGACGCCGGCGCGCCTGCTCACTTCGAGGTTCTGGACGAGACAGAGCAATCCGACTTTCTGGAACAAGCCATTGCGGAGATCGCATCGGGCGACGACGCTTCAGTGTCCGAGGCTTTCGAACGGGTCGCCGAAGATATTCACGACGAGGGATTCCGCGACGTTCTCAAGGCGACGCTGATTGCACGCGCCGAATGTTGGTCCGACGCAACTATTCGAGCGATGCAGGTGCAGCGTTTGGCGGAGACGCTCGGCGTCGACGAAAGCGGAAAAACCTGTGAGGCGCTGAGGGATTATTTCGCAAATCCATTCTGGAGCGCGGATGTGAAATCGGTCATCGGCGCGCTGAGAAAGCATCCAGGCGCAATCAACGACGCCGCGGCGGACAAGCTAACCGGAATCGCTGAAGCAACCAATCTGCAACAGCGGCTGGATTTTGCGCGCGGCCTGTTCTGCAGGAAGGGCAACGACGCGGCCTCGCCGAACCAGCTCATGACGGAGAAGGCCCGCAAGGCCGTGCCGGACGCCGCTTCGATCATCGACGTCGAAGCTAATCGCTTCGCCGCGTTGCTCGACCGCATCGACGCGATCGAATCGCTGGAGCGCAACCGGGCGCTTTATGTCCTGGCTGACGCCATCCTTGCGCATTACGGCGCCGCAAAGGCGCAGCGCGGCGCGCTGGATTTCGCAGATCTCATTGCGAAGACGCGCGCGCTGCTCGCCAATCCCGGCATCGGCCCATGGGTGCTCTACAAACTTGATTCCAACCTGTCGCACATTCTTGTCGACGAGGCGCAGGATACGAGCGAAGCGCAGTGGGACATCATCAGGCGTCTTGCCGAAGAGTTCACCGCCGGCGCCGGCGCGCGCGACCCGAACCGCACCGTATTCGCAGTGGGCGATGAAAAGCAGTCGATCTACAGCTTCCAGGGAGCTTCGCCGAAGTCGTTCGCCGAGATGCGCGCCATCTTCAACAAGCGCCACGACGACGCCGGCCGCGATTTCCGTCATATCAGGCTAATCGAATCCTTCCGTTCCGCTCCGGAAGTTCTCTCCGCCGTCGACGAGATCTTCAGCAATCCGCTTAGACGGCAGGGGCTGTCCTTCGGAGACGATGTTGCGCCGACGCATGTCAGCAGCATCAGGCGTCAAAAGGAGATCGGGTTCGTCGAGCTCTGGCCGCTCGAAGTGAAGGCGAACCCACCGCAGATCGACAACTATCTTGATCCGGACGAAGCGGGGATTCCGGACGAGGACGCGGCGCCCGAAGCGCCCCATACGCGGCTCGCGCGCCGCATCGCCGACAACGTCCGATCGCTGCTGCGAAACGGGGACCCGACCGGACAGTCCGTCGCGCCGGGCCAGATCATGATCCTCGTGCGCCGGCGCAACGCGCTGTTCGATGCGATGATCGCTGCGCTGAAGCAGGCGGGCGTTCGCGTCGCAGGCGCCGATCGACTCAAAGTCGCGCAGCATCTTGCAGTGATGGATTGCCTGGCGGCGGGACGAACGGCGCTCGCGCCGGATGACGACTACGCGCTGGCGTGCGCGCTGAAGAGCCCTCTCATCGGCTTGAGCGACGAGGATCTCCTCACGCTGGCGCCGGGTCGCCGGGGCTCGCTCGACGAAGCCTTGAGAAAGCGCGCGTCAACAGGAAGCGTCT
Organism: Beijerinckiaceae bacterium; assembly: GCA_040509705.1. GTDB lineage: Bacteria > Pseudomonadota > Alphaproteobacteria > Rhizobiales > Beijerinckiaceae > Terrirubrum. Next base: position 2,884 of record JBEVKO010000287.1, on the reverse strand, counting down.
TCGCCGGAGCCTCCGACGCCATTGCGCGCTGGCGAGCGGCGGCGACCGGCGGACCATTCGCCTTCTTCGCCTCGCTTCTGGAGGCGGAAGGCGGGCGCAGGAAACTGACCGCCAGGCTCGGCGCCGAAGCAGGCGACGCGCTCGACGAGTTTCTGGCGCGGGCGCTTGATTTCGAGCGCCGGGAGAGCGCTTCCCTCGCCGGATTTCTTGCGGCGTTCGAAGCGACCGATCTCGAAATCAAGCGCGACCTCGACCAGGCTGCGGACGAAGTGCGCGTCATGACCGTTCACGCGGCGAAAGGTCTCGAAGCCGACATCGTGATCTTGCCGGACACGGCAAGCGCACCGGGGGGACGGCCGACGCCGCTCGTCAATGTCGCCATCGATGCGAACGGAACGAGCCTTGCGACGTGGTCGCCGCGCAAAGGGCGCGCGGCCGCAATCCAACGCGCGCGCAGCGAGAGCGACAGGAGCATTCTGGAAGAGCATCGGCGCCTGCTCTATGTGGCCCTGACGCGCGCGCGACGCGGTCTGATCATCGCCGGCGCTACCGGATTGCCAAAACTTCCGGAGAACTCTTGGTATGCGCATGTGCGCGACGCTCTGTCGGCTTCTTCGCAAGCCGACGCGGCGTCTTCGGGCGTCGAGCGGCGCGGCGCGCTGGTGGAACGCCCGGCGCGCGATCGTGGCGAGGATAAGTTCTCATACTGGATGCTGCCGAATCGGGAACTGGGCTCCGCGTCCACTGCTGCTCCATCGCCGCGCGCTTCCCTCGCCGTGCTTCCCTTGTGGACAGGAGAGCCTGCTATTCCCGAAGCGCCCGCCGATGCGCTTTCGCCCTCGCGCACGGCGTCGGCGGCGGATCGGCGGGAACGGCCTTTCGATCCCGCCGGCGCCGCGCATGCGCGGGCGCGGGGCAAGCTGGTTCATCGGCTGCTTGAAATAATTCCGTCTCTTGCACCCGATTTGCGCGAGCGCGCCGCGCTGCGGCTTGCCGCCCGCATCGCGCCAACGCTCGCCCCAGACTTGCGTCGCGAACTCGTCATGCGCGCCGTCGAGATCGTCGGCGACGCACGGTGGGCGGCGCTATTCGGGCCGAACTCGCGCGCCGAAGTTTCGGCCGCGGGAACAGTGAGCGTTCCCGGCAAAGGCCAACGACGCGTCGCGGGCGTGATCGACCGGCTTGCAACAACCGAGGACGAGGTCCTGATCGCCGATTTCAAGACGGGCCTGCGTCCACCGCAGGATGTAACCGACATCGATGACCGGATCCTCGCGCAGCTTGCGCTCTACCGGGCGCTGATTGCTCCGCTCTATCCGACGCGCCAGATCCGCTGTTTCGTCATCTGGACGGCGGGGCCGCTCGCCCACGAACTCGACGATGCGCTGCTCGACCGCGCTAGGGCCGGTCAGCTGAGGCGCCGCGTTCGGCACATGCCTGCGCCGCGCCGGAAGCAGGCTGGCGGCGTCACGCTCCCGTGATGCGGGTTGACCCCCACTCCCCCGCTACCTACGTTCTGTCCGACGCGAGGTCCGGACCCTCCGGACCGCCAAGAGAGGTTCCCATGGGCGCGCAAAAGACGAGTGACGCCACGTTCGACGCCGATGTCCTCAAATCGACGACGCCGGTGGTCGTTGATTTCTGGGCCGAGTGGTGCGGGCCCTGCCGCATGATCGCGCCATCGCTCGACGAAATCTCGAAAGAGATGGACGGCAAGATCAAGGTCGTGAAGCTCAACGTCGACGAAAATCCGGCGACCGCCGCCAAGTTCGGCATCCGCTCAATTCCAACCTTGATGCTTTTCAAGGGAGGCGAGCTTGCGGGCCAGAAAGTCGGCGCAGCGCCGAAGAGCGATCTGTCGAAATGGATTTCGAACTCAATCTGATTTTCGGGTTTGCATAGCGGACAACATCACATAGGCTGAATTCAGAAAAAAGGAATCGAGGCAACATTAACCCGCGCTGTCCAGTACGGCGCGGGTTCTTCGTTTGCATGCGCCGCAGCGTCAATCCGAAATCTGGCTTAACGATGCGTTACCGCGCATTCTTGTCGAATTTTCTTCAAATTGTGCGCGAACACGCGGCGGCGCGTCGAATTGTGACGACACGGCGGCGTTCTTCCATACATTTCCGGGCGAAAACTCGCGGAATCTGGCGATGCCATGCTTGTGACGCGGAGCACTGTGACCTGTCCGTCACAGACTCGTCCGCCAGCCGTTGATAGAGGGCTCACACATGTTGAGTTTTCGAAGGGACTGCAAATGAAGAAGCTAATTCTCGCCACCGTCGCTGTCGCCGGTCTGTCAACGGCCTCGCTTGCGGCGGATATTCCGTCTCGCAGGGTCGCGCCGGTCGCTCCTGCTCCTGTTGTGTATGCGCCTGCTTTCACATGGACGGGATTCTACATCGGTGTTCAGGGCGGCTACACGCGGGGACGCACGACCGGCGCGGTATCTGACGCCATCGGCGGAGAATCATTCGGTTACGACACAGACGGCGGCCTCTTCGGCGTGCATGCCGGCTACAACTTTCAGTTCAGTCCAATGTTCGTCGCCGGCGTCGAGGCCGATGCGGAATGGTCAGGCCTCAGCGGCTCGGGCGTCACGTCGCTCGGCGCGTTCGGCCACTCGACCGATATCGAATGGCAGGGCTCGCTGCGCGGTCGTCTCGGCCTCGCTTTCGAGCGCGCCATGATCTACGCGACCGGCGGTCTCGCGCTCGCCAACATCGAGCATGCAGCGATCGGGCCGATATCATCATACTCGTACTCCGACACGCGCGCCGGCTGGACCCTTGGCGGCGGCATCGAGTACGCCGTGACCAACAACGTCACGATCCGCGGCGAGTATCGCTATGCGGACTACGGGCGCGAGACCAAGGCCAGC
>JBEVKO010000286.1:0-5684 GCA_040509705.1 Beijerinckiaceae bacterium | reverse complement strand
GTCGCATCTATCTCGAGTTCGTTGAAACCCGCACGCGCGGCGTGCTCGATTTCTATGAGGAATATGCGCCGGTCACCTGCGACACGATCTGGACCGCGCTGGCGAAGCCGATCCGCGTCACCGTCTTTCACGCCATGTTCGCCGGGCCGGAGATCATGACGGGCCTCGAAGGCGCGGCGCGCAACTTCGATCCGACGAAGATTCCCAACGAAAACCAGACCGTGACGCCCGGGAAGGGCGAGATGCTGTGGTACTATCAGGGCAAGAACAGCATGAAGGGCCTCACTGACGAACTGTGGGAGCTCGGCATGTTCTACGACAATGGCGGCCGCACGTTCGGTCCGCTGGGATGGACGCCGGTCAACATCTTCGCGGTGATGAACGAAGGTCTCGACAAGATCGCCGACGAATGCCGCGGCATCCGCATGACGGGCGCGAAAGTCATTGAAATCGGACGGGTCGCCTGAGATTCCGTCGAGCCTGAACGAAGGAGAGGGGAACATGCTGTCACGACGCATACTGCTGGGCTGCGCCGCCGCGCTCGCCATCGCTTCGCCGGCGATGGCGCAGCAACGGACGCTGGTGATCAACTCATTCGGCGGCGCCTATGAGCAGACGCACCGCAAGGCGGTGATCGACGCCTTCGAGAAGGCGAACAACGTCAAGATCAATGTCGTCACCGTCTATTCCGCCGACGCGCTCGCGCAGTTGCGCGCGCAGAAGGCCGCGCCGCAGTTCGACATTCTCCATTTCTCCGGCGGCCAGGAAGCCGTGGCGGCGAAGGAGGGTTTGCTCGACAAGGTGACGCTCGCCGACCTGCCGATGAGCGGCAAGTCGCTCTATCCCTTCGCCACGGAGGGGCTCGCGCGCGGCGAGGGTCCGGTGATGCAGGTGGCGGCGATGGGCCTCATCTATCACACGGACAAGGTCAAGCCGGCGCCGACGAGCTGGAAGGACGTGCTCGATCCGAAGTTCAAGGGCCACATCGTGCTGACGGACTTCTCCAACAGCTACGGGCTACTTTCGGCGCTCATGCTCAATCAGGCGCTGGGCGGAACGCTCGACAATGTCGAGCCCGGCTTCAAGGCGCTCGCCGGCATCATCAAGGATGCGACCGTCATCTCGCGTTCGCCTGACATCCAGCTCAACTTCGTCCAGAACGATGCGTGGCTTGCGCCCTATGCGCAGGACTACGCGTTTGCGCTTCGTAAGGCGGGCGTGCCGGCGAAGTTCGCGCTGCCGCAGGAAGGCGTCGCCGGCTCGCTGATCACGATCAACGCCGTCGCCGGCCGCCCTAACCGCGACCTTGCGTTGAAGTTCATCGATTTCTCGCTGCGCGCCGAGGCGCAGGAGATGTGGGCGAAGGATCTGCGCTATTCGCCGGTCAACAAGGATCTAAAGCTCGATCCGGAAACCGCCGCCGACGTCGTCTATGGCGAGGAGGCGGTGAAGAAGCTTGTCGTGTTCGATCCGATCAAGATCGGCGAGAAGCGCCAGGGCTGGGTCGATCAATGGAACCGCCTGATCGGCAAATGAAGCGACGCCGAACGCGCGACGCGTAGTCCGGGAGGCGCTGCTTGGCCGCGGCGACGTCGCGCCGTCTCGAACCCGCGCTGCTTCTGGCGCCGGGCGCCATTGTGCTGACGGTCGCCTTCCTGCTGCCGATCCTGCAGGTTCTGGCCTACGCTTTCTTTCGCGAGGGCGCGCTCGAATGGCGCGCCTTCGACGTTTCGGTCTGGCGCCGCATGGTCGAGGACGACTACCATTTCCTCGTCGCGCTGCGGACGCTGCGGATCGGCGTCATCGTCACGATCGCGACGCTTGTGCTCGGCTATCCGTTGGCGCTGATCATCGACGCCGCGTCCCCGCGCATCAAAGCGCTTCTGCTGCTTGCGCTCCTGCTGCCGCTGATGACGAGCGTCGTCGTGCGCACGTTCGGCTGGCTCGTCATTTTGGGCCGCGGCGGCCCGCTGGCGCGCGCATTGCGCGACATGGGCTGGGTCCCGAACAATTTTCAGCTCGCTTACACCGAGACCGGCGTCGTCATTGCGCTGACGCAGGTGCTCCTGCCCTACATGGTGCTGGTGCTCGTCGGCGTCATCGGCCAGATTGACCGCCGGCTGGTCGAAGCCGCGCGCGCCATGGGCGGTAGCTTTCTCGCAGCGCTGCGCCACGTCGTTCTGCCGCTGTCGATGCCGGGAATCCTCGCCGGAAGCGTGCTCGTCTTCACCATCACGATCAGCAGCTTCATCACGCCGGTGCTGATCGGCGGACTGAAGCTGCCGGTGCTCGCAGCCGGCGTGTTTCATTCCGCCATCGCCTACAATGATTGGCCGCTCGCGGCGGCGCAGGCGACGGCCCTCTTCGCCATCGTGGTCGTCGTGCTCCTGCCCTATGCGCTCAGCGCGAGAGGCAAAGCGCGATGAGCGGCAGGGCTCCCTGGCTCCTGCGCCTTGCGGCGTTCGTGTTTCTCGCGGCCATGCTGACGTTCCTGCTCGCTCCGCTGGTCGTCGTCATTGCAGCGTCGCTGTCGGCGGGCGGATACCTTGTCTTTCCGCCGCAGGGCCTGTCGTTCCGCTGGTATCTGGAAGTGCTGAACGACCGACGCTGGCAGGAAGCGCTGCTGACGAGCCTGATCATCGCGCTCATGTCGACGGCGTTCGCGGTTCCGCTGGGGACCGCCGGCGCGATCGCGCTGACGCGCTTCCGCTTCTTCGGCAAGAGCGTAGCGCAACTCCTGTTTCTGTCGCCGCTGCTGTTCCCGACCATCGTCGTCGCCATCGGCCTTCTCATCCTCGCCTCGCGCTGGCTCGGCGGCTCTTCGATCGCGGTGATCGTCGCCGGCCATGTGGCGCTCTCGATTCCGTTCGTGGTGCGCACCGTCGGCGCGGTTCTCGAAGGCGTCGATCCGGCGACGGAAGAAGCGGCGCGCGTCATGGGCGCCGGATTTTTCCAGCGCTACAGGCTCGTCGTGCTGCCGCAATGTCGCGCCGGAATTCTCGCTGGGACCCTGCTCGCATTCCTTGTCTCGTTCGATGACGCGGTGCTTGTGCTCTTCCTGCGCACCCCGCTGATCGACACGGTCCCCCTGCGCATCTATTCGAGCCTCGAATTCTCGCCCGATCCCGGCGTCGCGGCGGCGTCCACGCTGCTCATCGTGATGGCGGCGATCGTGGTGATCGCAAGCGAACGCCTGCTCGCCGGGCGCCGGGTTATCGGGTGATTGATGGCGAGCGTGACGATCCGAAATCTCTCCAAGCGCTTCGGCAAGGTCGAGGCCCTGAAGGACGTCAGCCTGACCATCGAGAACGGCGCCTTCGTCGCGTTGATGGGCCCGTCGGGCTGCGGCAAGACCACGCTGCTCCGCCTCATCTCCGGGCTCGAACGCGCCGATTCAGGAACGATCCAGATCGGCGCGCAGAACGTCACCCGCATCGCGCCGGAGAAACGCAACATCGGCCTGATGTTCCAATCCTACGCGCTCTTTCCGCACATGACCGTCGCGGAGAACCTCAACTTTCCGATGCGCATGCGGCGCGACTATGATCCGTCCGAGCGCAGCTTGCGCATCGATCGCGCGCTTGAGCTCGTGCGCCTGCCCGACATCGGCGATCGCTATCCGCGCCAGCTCTCCGGCGGGCAGCAGCAGCGCGTCGCAGTCGCCCGCGCGCTGATCGACGAGCCGAATGTTCTGCTGCTCGACGAGCCTCTGTCCAATCTCGATGCGAGATTGCGCGACGAGATGCAGATCGAACTGGTCGAGATGCGCCGGCAGGTGCCGATCACCACGATTCTCGTCACTCATGATCAGACCGAGGGTCTGACGCTCGCCGATGAAATCATCGTGATGCGCGAGGGCCGCATCGAGCAGGCCGGCGCCCCGCGCGCCGTCTATTCCGATCCCGCGACCCCCTTCGTCGCCGACTTCCTCGGCGGCGCGAACCTCGTCCGCGTCGACGCGGCGCCGACCGCCTACAACCACTGGCGCGCCCGCGCGCCCGACGGAACCGGCGTCCCCGTGCCTTCTCCGCCCGATGGCCGGCCAGGGCCAGCAGTTCTCGTGCTCCGCCAGGAGCATGTGCGCGTGATCGGCGCGGGCCAGACCGCCGACGCCATCGTTCCCGCCGAGGTCGCCGCCGTCGCCTATCGCGGCCAGTCGGCCCAGCTTTCGGTGAGAGCGCTGGGCCAGCGGCTGCGCCTCGTCATCCCCCCCTCGGTGCGCGTCGAGGCCGGAGAGGCGATCCGGGTCGGCTGGTCGGTCGCCGACAGCCGGCTGATCCGCTGACGCTGCGGCCCAGAAAATGCTTGCCGGTCATGCGGGGCTGCGAATCGATTTTTGCAGTCCGACCGATTACAATGAATCGGGGGTGCGGCTGACGCGCATGGACCGACGAGAAGCGACACGCAGTTCGGACAGGAAGGCGGAAACTTCCGAGGAGCGGCGCCACCGCATCACCCGCGAGCGGTTGCGCAACGGGGACCACCTCAAGGAGCTTCGCGCCAATCCGCCGCCCGGCTACGTCTTCCGGACGGACGAGGAGATCGACGCCTGCCTGCAGCGGACGCTCGCGACGCGACCGGCGTCCGGCGATATCTGGGTGTTCGGCTACGGCTCGCTCATGTGGAACCCGGCGATTCATTTCGCCGAGCGTCGCGTCGCCTCGATCCATGGCTGGCACCGCCGCTTCTGCCTCTGGATGCGATCCGGCCGCGGCACGCCTGAAGAACCGGGATTGATGCTGGCTCTCGACCGCGGCGGCTGTTGCAGGGGCATCGCCTTTCGCCTCGCGCCGGACGACGCCGACCATGAACTGCTGCTTCTCTGGCGGCGCGAGATGCTGAGCGGGTCCTATGAAGCGCGCTGGGTCGAAGCGCAGACTGATCAAGGTCCCGTTCGCGCCATCGCATTCGTCGCCAATCGCAGCCATGCGCGCTTCGCCGGCGTGCTGCCTGTCGAGGATGTAGCGCGCCACATTGCAGTGGCGAAGGGAACGCTCGGCACCTGCGCGGAATATCTGGTCGAGACTGTCGATCATCTGCGCGAACTTGGCCTACGCGACCGCAGTCTCGAACGCATCGTTGCGCGGATGCCGCGGCGTTAGCGTCAATCGCTTCAGCGTCCATTACACTATCGCCCCTAGTTTTTCGCGCGTTCGCACGAGTGTTGCCCCTTTCTCCTCGCAAGCGGGAGAGGGCTAGCGCCGATCTCACCTTCTCGCCGTGACAACGGGGAGATGGCTAGCGCCGAAGCCGCCGGATGGGGGCAATCGTCTACACCCACCCGCCATCGACGACATAGTGCTGGTTCGTGCATGCCGAAGCTTCGTCGGATGCAAGAAACACGGTGAACTTGGCGATCTCGTCCGGAACGAGCTTGCGCTTGAGGCACTGGTTGCGCATCAGGTCTTCTTCGGCCTCGGGCGTCAGCCATTTCTCGATCTGGCGCTTTGTCATGATCCAGCCCGGCGCAATCGCGTTGACGCGGATGTTGAAGGGACCGTAGTCGCGCGCCAGCGAGCGCGTGAGGCCAAGCACCGCGGACTTGCTCGCCGTGTAGGCGGCCATGCCGCCCTGGCCGACCATCCATGACACGGAGCCGAAATTGACGATGGCGCCGGCCTGCGCCGCCTTCATGTCGGGCAGCACCGCCTGCGCGGCGAAGAACTGATGCTTGAGATTCACCG
>JBEVKO010000285.1:0-4915 GCA_040509705.1 Beijerinckiaceae bacterium | reverse complement strand
CATGCCGCAGCTGGAAGCGCTGAAGAAGGAAGGCGAAGCCGGCCGAAAGATCCTCAATCAGTACACGCGGTATCTTACCGTGGTGCTCGCCCTGTTCCAGGCTTACGGCATTGCGGTCGGCCTGCAGGGCTCGGGCAATATCGTTCTCGATCCTGGTCCGTTCTTCATCATCTCGACGGTGCTCACCCTCGTTGGCGGCACGATGTTCCTCATGTGGCTCGGCGAGCAGATCACCAGCCGCGGAATCGGCAACGGCACGTCGCTGATCATCTTCGCGGGCATTGTTGCGGAGCTGCCGTCGGCGCTTGCCGGAACGCTCGAACTCGGCCGTCAGGGCGCGATCTCGACCGGGCTGATCCTCGCCGTGCTGGTCATGGCGGTGATCGTGATCGCCTTCGTCGTGTTCATGGAACGCGCGCAGCGCCGCCTGCTGATCAACTACCCGAAGCGGCAGGTCGGCAACCGGATGTATGAGGGGCAGACTTCATTCCTGCCTCTCAAGCTCAACACGTCGGGCGTCATTCCGCCGATCTTCGCGTCATCGCTACTCCTGCTTCCGACCACCATCGCCCAGTTCAGCCAGGCCGGCGACGGCACGGGGATTCTGGCGACCCTTTCCGCCTATCTGGCGCACGGCCGTCCCGCCTACATGCTCCTCTATGTGGCGCTCATCGTCTTCTTCGCCTTTTTCTACACGGCGATCGTCTTCAATCCGGTCGAGACCGCCGACAACCTGAAGAAGCATGGCGGCTTCGTCCCCGGCATCCGCCCCGGCGATCGCACCGCTGAGTACATCGACCACGTCCTGACGCGCATCACCGTAATCGGCGCTGCCTACCTCGCAATCATCTGCCTTATCCCCGAGGTGCTGATCTCCTATTTCGCCCTGCCTTTCTATTTCGGCGGCACGTCGTTGCTCATTGTCGTCAGCGTCACGATGGATACAGTGAGCCAGGTTCACGGGCATCTGCTCGCGCACCAGTATGAGGGCCTCGTAAAGAAGGCCAAGTTGAAGGGGGGCAAGCGGCGATGAGACTTATTCTTCTGGGGCCGCCAGGGGCGGGGAAAGGCACCCAGGCGACAAGGCTCGTCAACCTTCACGGAATTCCACAGCTCTCGACCGGCGACATGTTGCGCGCCGCGGTCGCCAACGGCACGCCAATCGGCAGGAAGGCCAAGTCGGTGATGGAGTCGGGCTCGCTCGTCTCCGACGACATCGTCATCGGCATCATCGCCGACCGGCTCGACGAGCCGGACGCGAGGAAGGGCTTCATCCTCGACGGCTTTCCGCGCACGGTGGCGCAGGCCGATGCACTCGAAACGCTGCTTCAGAACAAGGGGCTCAAGCTCGACGCGGTCATCGAGCTTGTCGTCGATCAGAACAGGCTCATCGATCGCATCATGAAGCGCGCCGACGAAGCCAAAGCGGCCGGCAAGCCTGTTCGCAAGGATGATGATCCCGACGTCTTCAAGAAGAGGCTCGAGGCGTACAACCGCGATACCTCCGTCGTCGCGCCGTACTATGAAAAGAAGGGCGCGCTGAAGCGTCTCGACGGGATGAAGCCGATTCATGAGGTTTCAGCGGCCATCGACCAGGCGCTCAGCGGCTGAGGCGGAGCTCCAACTCCGAACGAATTCTTCGAATCAGATCAAACGCTCCGGGGAATCTGCTCAAGCGTTGATTCGGCGCATTAGGCGCTCGTCATGCAGTAGGCGATCGCGGCGTAATGACAGCCCGCGGCTCCAGCGACGAAGCTGTGCCAAATGGCGTTCTGAAACATCAGCCGGTGCCAGACGTAGAACAGCACGCCAACCGAATAGAGCAGGCCGCCTACGGCGATCAGGATGACGGTCGGCGTCGGAAGCGAGGCCAGCATCGGCTTCACCGCGACGACGGCCACCCAACCCAAGACGAGGTAGATCGCCAGCGACAACCGGTCGAATTTCCAGGGCAGCGCCACCTTGAGCACGATCCCGGCGATCGCCCCGGTCCAAACGATGAGCGCCAGGGTCCAGGCCCAGACGGTGTCCTGAAACTGAGTCAACAATGGCGTGTAGGTGCCTGCAATCAACAGGTAAATCGACGAATGATCAAACGGCCGCAGCAGCCATTTCAGGGGCGATGGCGGGATCAGGTTATATGCCGCCGAGAAGCCGAACATCGCGATCAGCGCCGCCGCATAGATGGCGACCGCGGAGGTTTCGAGGCCGCTCCGGCGCGTCACCACGAGAAGCAGCAGAACGGCCATCCCGATGACGGCGGCGAACAGCGCCACCGCATGCACGACCCCGTCCGCGAGCAACTCCGCAAGGCTGTAGGGCCGCTTGTGCAGACGGGGATGATCGGCGGGCAGCGACATGTCGTCAGATCCTGGGACAGAGCGCAAAGGGGAGGCCCCACGCCACCCCTTCACGCGTCGCGCCAGACATAGACGACGCAAGTGCGTCAGGCGAGCGTGATGCGAAATGCGGTGCCATTATGGACTAGCGGTTCCACCTCGCCCATTCGGGTTCGGGCTCCCACTTCTGCCAAGCGTCCGGGTCGACAGAGTCGGCGAATCGACGGGCTCTCTCCCGAGCCTCGATGTCCCTGCGAACTTCCTCGACCTTGGCGGCGCGTGTCGCCGATGGTTCTTTCCAGGTGTCGAATAGCTTCCGCGCATACATCTTGTCGCTGACTCCAATGCGATCATGCCGACGAATGAGGAGGGTCTGACCGCGATAGGTCTTGTTCGGATCGAGAAAGGTATAGGCGTCGGAATTGTCGAGCCAGATCACCGGCCAGTACAGATAGGTGTGGTAGTACCTCATCGAAATGAGCGAGAGAGATTCAACGCCCCGCGTGGGTGGGGGCGCGTCTCCGACGGTGTGGTATTTGAGGAACCGGTTGCGATCGAACCTCACGAGGGTCGGCTGGTCATGGTCGACATCGACACGAAACACGGTCATGGCTTGCCTCCTAGCTATCCGACTGCGCCTCCGCAGTGCGGTGGAGAGGGTTTAGGACGCGCTGCCGCAGAGGCCTGTCCCGCCGGAAACAGGGGTTGGCCAGCCCGTGCTCTGGCGCACTTTCGGCCGCAGCTTCGACACAAGCGCGGCGGAACGGCGCACGGCGCCGAAAGCCGTTGACGGCTCCCAATTGACCGGCTAACAGCCCCGCCATCAGTCTTCAATCGGCCTGACCCATCGACCTTCCTTGCGAAGGCGCGGTGGGCGTCGCGTTGAAGGCGTTCCGCATGGGCCGGCCTCCACCGGACGCGGGATTCACCAGCGCCGCGCCTCAGCGCCGCGGCCGACATGGAGACGACCAGGTGGCTCGTATCGCAGGCGTCAATATTCCCACGCAGAAGCGCGTGGTGATCGGACTTCAGTACATCCATGGCATTGGCCCGAAGTTCGCGGGCGAAATCATGGAGAAGGTGGGCATCCCGCTTGATCGTCGGGTCAATCAGCTTTCCGACCAGGACGTGCTGCAGATCCGCGAGGTGATCGATCGCGACTATCAGGTCGAAGGCGACCTGCGCCGCGAAGTGTCCCAGAACGTGAAGCGCCTAATGGACCTTGGCTGCTATCGCGGCCTGCGCCATCGAAAGGGCCTTCCGGTCCGTGGCCAGCGCACTCACACGAACGCCCGGACCCGCAAGGGCAAGGCGGTCGCAATCGCGGGCAAGAAGAAAGCCACCTGATAGTCCGCACACAAGCAACGCGTTTTCCAGCTCCCCAGCGCCTGGCGTAACGGGCGCGCTCGAAGGATCAGACATCAATGGCGAAAGAAGCCGCAGGCCGCGTCCGCCGTCGCGAACGCAAGAACATCGTTTCAGGCGTCGCGCATGTGAACGCCTCATTCAACAACACCATGATCACCATCACCGACGCCCAGGGAAACACCATCGCGTGGTCATCCTCTGGCACGATGGGCTTCAAGGGCTCGCGCAAGTCGACGCCTTACGCCGCGCAGGTTGCGGCCGAGGACGCCGCCAAGAAGGCGGCGGAGCATGGGATGCGCACCCTCGAAGTGGAAGTGACCGGACCGGGCTCCGGCCGCGAATCGGCCCTGCGCGCCTTCCAGGCCGCCGGTTTCACCGTGACCTCGATCCGTGATGTCACGCCGATCCCACACAATGGATGCCGGCCGCGCAAGCGTCGCCGCGTCTAACTTCAGGCGCTTCATTTTCCGGCGGCCATGGGGCCGCCGACCTGTTTGGCCCTCGAACACGAGGTTGACGACGTGATCAACAAAAATTGGCTCGACCTTATCAAGCCCACGAAGCTGCAGGTCACGCCGGGAGACGATCCGAAGCGGACGGCGACCATGGTCGCTGAGCCGCTCGAGCGCGGCTTCGGCATGACGCTCGGCAACGCGCTGCGGCGCGTGCTGCTCTCATCGCTGCAGGGCGCAGCGGTGACCTCGATTCACATCGACGGCGTGCTGCATGAGTTCTCGTCGATTCCGGGCGTCCGTGAGGACGTCACTGACATCGTGCTGAACGTGAAGGCGGTCGCCATCAAGATGCAGGGCGAGGGCGCCAAGCGGATGACGCTCAAGAAGAGCGGTCCGGGTCCGGTGAAGGCCGGCGACATCCAGACCGTCGGCGACATCCAGATTCTCAATCCCGAACTCGTCATCTGCACTCTCGACGAGGGCGCCGAGATCCGCATCGAGTTCACGGTCAGCGTCGGCAAGGGCTATGTCCCGGCCGACCGCAACCGCTCCGAAGACTCGCCGATCGGGCTGATCCCGGTCGTCGCGCTCTATTAGCCGGTGAAGAAAGTGTCCTATCTCGTTGAGAACACGCGGTCGGGCCAGGTTCTCGACTACGACAAGCTGAGCATGACGATCGAAACCAACGGTTCGATCTCGCCGGAAGATGCGCTCGCCTATGCCGCTCGCATTCTGCAGGATCAGCTGGCAATC
>JBEVKO010000284.1:0-3991 GCA_040509705.1 Beijerinckiaceae bacterium | reverse complement strand
GGAAATAGGCGGTGGCGTCCTGGGTGGTGAAGGCGTTGTCCTGGCCGCCGTTGCGCGCCACGATCTTGGAGAAATCGCCCGGCGCGATCTTCTCGGTGCCCTTGAACATCAGATGTTCGAGGAAATGCGCGATGCCGGACCTGCCGCGCGGCTCGTCGGCCGCGCCCACACGATACCAGACCATATGCGTCACCACCGGCGTGCGATGGTCGGGAATGACGACGACGTCCAAACCGTTGGCGAGCCGGTCATGGGTGACGGTGGGACCGTTGGGCCTGTCGGTGCGGTTCGCGGGCGCAAGCATGCGGTGAAGGGTCCATAAGAAAAAGGCTCCGCCACGGACGGAGCCTGATGGGTGAGCGGAATGTAGGCGAGGCGCAGCCGAACCGCTAGCGCACCGCCCGTCAGTTGCGGCGCTGCTCGCGGAGATATTGCTTGGTGTCGGACGAGTCGATCTCGCGCACCGGCTCGCGCGCGGTGCGGACGATCTCCGTGGGTTTCCGGTAGCCCGTCGGCGGCTCGGCCAGCGACTTGCGGTCCGGTTCTTCGCCCGGGTTCAGGTTGGTCAGCGACTGTTCGCGCTGGGCGTCGGCCGCCTTCATCTGGCGCAGCGGCGTCAGCATCAGTTCGCTGTTGTCGTTGTCGTTTCGGTCGCCGAGCGGCTTGCCGACATAGCGGTTGCTCCCGGTCCTCGGACCGCCGCGGAGCTGACCCGGCGTCAGGGTCGCGCTGTCGGTGTAGCCCGGCCTCACGACCGGCGCATTCTTATCGGCGGCGTCCTTGCGGCGGGCCGCAACGTCGGGATCGATCGGCCAAGCCGGGTTGCGGGCGGAAGAGGGAGCCTGCGGCTGACGAAGATCGGTCTTCGGGGGCACAACCAGCGGCGCGCGCTCGCGATAGTCGATCGGATCCTGCTCCTTCGGGGTCAACCCGATGGCGGAGAAGATGTTCGTGAAAATGTCCTGCGCGGAGGCCGGAACTCCCGCGAGCATCGTCGCGACCGCCCCCATCAAAAGCATTCTCGCTTTCATTCGTGTCTCCTGCCCGACGGCGCTGTCCGCGAGCCCCCCACCAGAACCCGCAAAATGAGGCTTCAGAAGGGCGCCTCAGGCCCTGTCCGCCCCGGATGCGTCGCGCCGCGACCGCCAGGCGTCATACAGAAGGCCGGCCACCCCGGCAACGATGGCGGCGTCGGCGATGTTGAAAACGTACCAGCTCCACTCTCCCCAATGGAGGTGAATAAAGTCGAAAACCGCGCCGTACGCGATCCGGTCGATGGCGTTGCCGACCGCACCGCCCACCAGGAGCCCCAATGCGGCAGCCAGAATCCTGTCCCCCGTCCGGGTCAGCCAGACGGAAAAGGCGACAGCCGCGACAACCGAGATGACGACCAGAGCCCAGCGCCCGAACTCGGTCGATTGCTGGAACATGCCGTAGGAGATGCCCCGGTTCCAGACCTCGACCAACTCAAGGAAAGGGGCGAGTTGGACCGGACCGGTCTCGACGATCCTGTGGACGAACAGCGCCCACAATTTGCTCGCCTGGTCGAGGACGAGAATGACGCCGGCGATGACAAAGCCAAGGCGCGCGGGCGTCATGACCGGAAACTCCGGGACGGAAGGAAGCGTGAAGGTTCCATCAGGCCGCCCGGCCTTCCCATTCCCGGAGCGCCTTTGCGTCGCGCGGCGTCACGTCGGGATAGTCGGGATCAGCCGTCTTCGGATCGAAGTAACGCCACGAGCGGGCGCATTTGACGCCAGACGCCCGCGCCGGAACGACGGCCACGCCCTTCACCTCATCTAGCCGGAAAGCCTCGTCGGGGCCTTCTCCGGCCATCACGGTGATCGCCGAGGTGATGCAGATATCCGCGAAATCGAGACCGGCGAGCGCCGCCAGCAGCTCGGGATCGGCGACATGGACCACAGGCGCCGCCTCAAGCGAGGAGCCGATCCGCTTGCTCGCGCGCTCGACTTCGAGCGCGCCGGTCACCACGCGCCGCACCCGGCGCGTCTTCTCCCATTTCGCCGCCAGCGCATCGTCGCGCCAGTTCGCAGGAATCGTCGGAAAGAGGTCGAGATGGATCGACGCCTCCGGATCGCGATACCGCTCGAGCCACGCTTCGTCTGCGGTGAAGCAGAGGATCGGCGCGAGCCACAAAGTCACGCAGCGGAACAGATGCTCGACCGTCGTCAGCGCCGCCTTGCGCGCGAGGCTCGACGACGGATCGCAATAAAGCGTGTCCTTGCGGATGTCGAAATAGAAGGCCGAGAGATCGGCGGTCATGAACTGCGCGAGCAGCGCGATGACGCGCTTATAGTCATAGGCCGCATAGGCTTCGCGCACCGCGGCGTCGAGCTCCGCCAGCCGGTGGAGCATGAATTTTTCAAGCTCAGGCATATCGCCGAACGCTATCGGGTCCGACGAGTCGTAGTGGGCAAGCGAGCCGAGCATCCAGCGGATCGTGTTGCGCAGCTTGCGATAGGTTTCGACGAACGTCTTGAGGATTTCCGGACCGATGCGCAGATCGTCGGAATAATCGGCCGCGGCGACCCACAGGCGCAGGATATCGGCGCCCGAGTCCTTGATCACGGTCTGCGGCGCAACGACGTTGCCGAGCGACTTGCTCATCTTCTGGCCCTTCTCGTCGAGCACGAATCCGTGCGTCAGAACGACGTCGAAGGGCGCGCGACCGCGGGTGCCGCAGCTTTCGATGAGCGAGGAATGGAACCAGCCGCGATGCTGATCGGAGCCTTCCAGATACATGACCGTATCATCGCCGCCATCGACCTTGCGGCGAATGCCGGCGAGGCCCGGGAAAACCTTCGGGTCTTCCAGCGTGAAGGCGTGGGTCGAGCCAGAGTCGAACCAGACGTCGATGACGTCGGTGACTTTGTCGAAATCCTCGGGATCATAGTCGGGCTTGAGGAAGCGCGCGCCGGCCCGGTCGGCGAACCACGCATCGCCGCCTTCCTCCATGAAGGCGTCGAAGATGCGCTGGTTGACGCGCGCATCGACCAGCACCTCTTTCGCCTTCAATCCGTGCTGCGGAAGATCGCGCCTGGCGACGAAGACCGCGATCGGCGTGCCCCACGCGCGCTGGCGCGAGATCACCCAGTCTGGCTTCGCCTCGATCATGCCGGTGATGCGGTTCTGTCCCGACGGCGGCACCCATTGCGTCTCGCGGATCGCGCCAAGCGCGACGTCCCGCAAGGTAGGCATGTTGGAGGATGCGCGGGCGCCTTCTTGAGGGGCGCCGGTCTCACCCTCTCCCCATTGTGGGGGAGAGCTGGAGAGGGGGGCGTCGCCGCTTCTGAATTTTGTGGAGCATGCGCATGACCAGACCCCCCTCCCTTACCCTCCCCCGCAAGGGGGGAGGGGGACGGGAAGGTCGAGGTTGAAAAATGCTGGTCCATCGCGATGAACCATTGCGGCGTATTGCGGAAGATGACCGGCTTCTTCGAGCGCCAGCTATGCGGTTACTGGTGCTTCAGCCGCCCGCGCGCGACGAGCGCGCCGGCCTCGATGAGCGCCTTGATGACGGCGTCGTTCGCATCGCCCTTGTCGCCCTTGTCGGTGATGACGCGCTTGCCTTCGAAGCCCGCCGCGTCCTTGGTGAAGTAGCCGTCCTCGTCGACCGTGTAGGGGATGCGCGTTTCAATTCCACGCGACGCAAGCTCGCGCGCATGCGCCGTCCAGATGTCGAAATCCTCGCGGCCGTGGCCAGGCGCCGTATGCACGAAACCCGTGCCCGCATCGTCGGTGACGTGATCGCCGTCGAAGAGGGGGACGACGAAGGAATAACCCTTGCTCGCAAGCGGATGCGAACATGTCTGCGGAAACAATTCGTCAGGATTGACATCGCGAAGCTTGTCGAAAGATTCGACTTTCGCAGCTTTCATGACGTCTTCGGCAAGCTTGTTCGCAATGACGTACGTCGCGCCGGGCGCAGCCCAGTTTCCGTCCGGGGCCGCCGTCACGCGATAAAGTCCGT
>JBEVKO010000283.1:0-3850 GCA_040509705.1 Beijerinckiaceae bacterium | reverse complement strand
GTGACGAGCGTTAAGAACAAAGCAAGAACTATTCTACACAGATTCAGGAATGCGCGCCGCAGTTGCGGCATCATGAGGGTCACAACCCTGGCCACCTGAAGTTCAACGACGATGTGAGTGGCCAAGCGGGAGGGGTGCGCCGGCCCGCCGGCGCGCGAGCGTCAACGCGCCGCCTGGGGCCGGAGCGCCAGCAGTCCCGGCGGCAGCGCCTGCTCCAGCGCCGCAGCGAACCGCGCGCTGTGGCGACGATAAGCCAGGCCGAGGCCGATCACGCCGAGTCCGATCGCCGAGAGGACGAACGGGAACAGGATCGAATCCATGAACAGCTTGCTTGAGACATAGCCGAGATAGGTCGCGATCCCGATGGTTCCGAACACCGCATAGATGCGCCGTCCGAGAAACACTGCGACGCCGAGCAGGCCGACATTCAATACGCAATAGAGAAGCTTCGCGACTTCGCTGTCGGAGCTTGAAAAAGTCAGTCCGCACCAGAAGGCCGTGATGCCGGCCAGATGCAGCCAGAACGCATAGTCGGCGCGCTGCTGCCTCAGATCGACGATCCACGCGGCGATGATGACAATGAGGCCGAACCACATCGACACCATGCGCCGCAACTCCCAGGTGAGCGCGCCCGTTTTGGAAAGCCATGGCGCGAGATCCATCGACATGAACCACAGCGCCAGCGCCGCAATCATTGCGATGAAGCCGAAGGGAAAAAAGCGGATGGCGATCAGCGCCGCGATCAGCGTCGCAGCCTCCATCGGCAGCCAGCTGCCCTTCACCCAGTCATAGTAGCCGTTGTAGGCGCCGGGATCGCCGAACGTTCCCCACCAGCCCAGCGCATCCTGGAGGCCGTACATGGCGAGCGGCGCCATCGATACGGCGACGGCGATAAGCAGACCACCCGGCGTCGTCAGGCCCTTGTTCCAGAGATTGGCGCCCGCCAGCGTCGCGGCGATCGCGTAGCCGATGGCGATGGCGAGAAGCGCGCCGCCGCCAAGCGCGCTGAACGCGATCGTCGTGAACATTCCCATGGCGCTGATGATGATGAGGGCGCCGGCGTACCAGAGAACGTCTGCAAGGTTGACGCCTCGCTTCTGCAGGACGGGTTCGGCGCCGGTCGCCGTGGGCTGCGCGCCTTCAGGGCGCCAATCCCGGAAGAAATCGGCGAGCTTCGCCGCCTGGTCGGGGGTGATGAGGCCAGCCGTCGCGGCCGCCATGAAATCCGGCGTCATTTGCTTGAAGTCTCGATCTGACGCCTCGACTTGTCCATGGCGCCAGGCGGCGGTCAATATTGTGCGCTACGGCACATGATCGTTGACGGCGAGCCGATCAGACCGCATGGCCCGCCCATGACCAGCGACCTCGCTTCAGAGACCCCGATTGCGGAATACTCTCATACGCCCAAGCCGTTCGGCGCTGGGATCAGGTTCGCGCTCCATGCGGACTCGCTCGAGATCGCCGACCACCGCCGGACGACGCGGATTGCGCTGTCCTCAATCGGCGTGGTGCGCCTGACCTATGAGCTGCGCCATGTGATGACGCGTGGCTTTCGCGCGCGTCTAATGCCCGCAGGCCGGCGCAGCGTCGCGCTCACCGATCTGTCCTACCGTTCGATGATCGATACGGAGAACAAGTCGCTTTCCTATCGCGCATTCATCAAGGCTCTGCTGCCGGCGATCGCAAGGGCCAATCCGGCATGCCGATTTGTTGCGGGCCGGGCCCGTCCGGTCTGGATCGCGATGGCGCTCGTCACGGCGGCGATGCTCGCCGGCGTCTCCTACGGTTCAGCGCGGCTTGCGGCGCAGGCTTCGGCGCCGGTGGCGATCGGCGCCATCGCCTTCGCAATCCTGCTGTCGTGGGTCACGATCGACCTCGTCGTGCGCAACCGGCCCCGCACCTTCGATCCCGACAACCCGCCCGCCGATCTGCTCCCCTGATCTTACGTGCGCACCACGAAGACCGAGCAACGAGCGTGACGCACGATGGCCGACGCGTTGGAGCCGAGGAGATAGGTCGACATCGCCGGGCGATGCGCACCGGTGACGATCACCTTGGCGTCCCAGCTCTCGGCCTCGGCGATCACCTCGGGATAGACGCCGCCCTGGCGCACCACCATCGAGACGCGCTCGGTGGGCAGCTGAACCGATCTCGCGAGCTCGCCAAGTTTCTTCTCCGCATCGACCTGCCGTTCGGAATCGAAACCGTCCGGCACATATTCGAGCATCATGAGCGGCATCAGCGGCCGGACATGGACGAGCCTCACCTCCCCGTCGTCGTCGGCCATCGCAACGGCCCGCGCGATGGCTTCGCGCGCCAACGGCGGGTCGGAGAGATCAATAGAGACGAGAATGCGTCTGAACATGGGCCGCCCTCCTTCCCGAGTTCATACCAGCAGACCTATCCTTCGTCATGCGGCGGCATCATGGCGACCCGCCGCGATCGAGCTTTGACCTTGCATGGCGTCCGGCGCATGTTGACCGCGGCTGCGCTTCGTGGCCTTTGCGGCCCGCGCCATCATGACTTCGTCCAATTCTGCGTCCGATCCGCGTCCCGCGGCGTCAGCGCTCGGCTGGCGCGGCTCGCCCGTCCTGTTCCTGACGTCGATCTATTTCCTGAACTGGCTTGGCTTCGCCTTCTGGCAAGCGCTGCTCAACAATTTCGCGCGCGAGCAGGTTGGGTTCACCGGCGCCGAGATCGGCCTTCTGCAGAGCATTCGCGAGATCCCCGGCTTTCTCGCCTTCACGGCGGTCTTCCTGTTCCTGTTTCTGCGGGAACAGACGCTCGCCTATCTGAGCCTCGTCGTTCTCGGAATCGGGATTGCGGTCACCGGCTATTTCCCAACGGTGACCGGGCTTCTCATGACGACCTTTCTCATGTCGGTCGGGTTCCACTACCTCGAGACCGCCAATCAGGCGCTGCAGCTGCAACTCCTTCCGAAGGCGGAAGCGGCGAAATTCCTCGGCCGCATCGCCGGCTGGGGCGCGTTTGCGCAGATCCTGGCCTATTGCTCGATCTGGCTTGCATGGGACCTGCTCAGCCCCAGCTACCAGACGCTGTATTTGGTCGCCGGGGTCGCGACCGCGGGACTGGCGCTCGTCGCCGCGTCGTTCTTCAGGCGATTCGATGGGCCGACGCCGCAGCGTAAGGGCATCGTGCTGCGCAAGCGCTACGGGCTCTACTACGCCCTCACCTTCATGTCGGGCGCGCGCCGGCAGATCTTCATGGCTTTCGGCGCCTTCCTCCTCGTCGAGAAGTTCGGCTATTCCGTCTCCGAAATCTCAAAGCTGCTCATCGTCACCTGCCTGCTCACCACCTTTGCGGGATCGCGATTGGGCGCATTCGTCGGCTTCATCGGCGAGCGGCGCACGATCATGTTCGAGAACATCGTGCTGATTACCGTGTTTCTCGGCTATGCGCTGGCGGCGAACGGAGTCGCCGGAGCGGCGAGCGCGTGGATGGCGGCCGGACTCTTCGTCATCGATGGCGTCTTCTTCACGCTCACCCTCGCCCAGAAGACTTATTTCCAGAAGATCGCCGATCCCGCCGACATCGCCCCGACTGCTGCCGTCGCCTTCACCATCAATCACATCGCAGCCGTCTTCATTCCCTTCACCTTCGGCTTGATCTGGCTGCGCGATCCCTCGATCGTATTTTATATTGGCGCTTGCCTTGCGATCGTGTCGCTGACCCTGTCGTTCCTTGTTCCGCGACACCCGGCGCCGGGCGCGGAGACGCTCTGGCCGGCGAATCGGCGCGTTGCGGCGCCGGCTGAGTAAGAGGGGTCAGGCCTGCCGCGAGGGCGTCGCAACGACGAGCCCGTCGAGTTCCGCCTTCACCTTGATCTGGC
>JBEVKO010000282.1:0-4384 GCA_040509705.1 Beijerinckiaceae bacterium | reverse complement strand
ATGCGTCCATGACTGCAAACGGTTGAACTTGAAATTGTCGGAGTAGGAAATTGTCCTTCTGCGCGCCTCGTGCGGCTCCTCCACGGTCGTTGCGATTCCGTTCCGCGCCGCGTAAGCGATCGCATCCTCTTTGGACTCGAACCAGAGCTTCACCTGCTGGCGCATGTCCCCTGAGCTCGTCCAGCCCATGAGGGGATCGATCGAGCGCGGTTGCTCCGGCTCATATTCGAGGAGCCAGCGCTGCGTCTTGGCGGCCCCCGCCTGCATCGCGGTCTTGGCGGGGCGATAGATCCGGGCTGTCATCGGTCGTTCTGCGTTGATGCGTCGCGGGCCCCGTTGGTCGGAGTGGCAGGATTTGAACCTGCGACCCTCTGCTCCCAAAGCAGATGCGCTACCAGACTGCGCTACACTCCGAAACGCGGGATTCGAGCAGACGCCTTTGGCGGATCGGGGGTGTGAGGTCAAGCGTCCAACGCCCGACCCCGTCTGGCGACTGATCGGCGCGAGGAGCCCATGTCGCCCGCATCGACCGCGCTGCCCCCTACCGTCGGCCGAATAGCGGGTGCTCCACCCGGTCGCCCGCGGCAATGCCGCGCCGCGCCGCCTCCCCACCGTTGAGTTCAAGAACGCCGAGGACCGGTTCGCCGGAGGGGATCGTCCGGGTTGAAAGCGGCTCGGCGTTCGCTGCGATGCGAGCCACCGTTCCGTCGCGACGGATGAACAGCATGTCGAGAGGGATGTAGGTGTTCTGCATCCACATCGCGACGTCGCCGTCGCGGCCGAAGTCGAAGAGCATGCCCCGTTCAGGCGGCATGAAGCGCCGGAACATGAGGCCCCGCGCGCGATCGGCGTCGGTGCGCATGACCTCGACGTCAAATACATGGCGTGCGCCCGCCGCCGTGACGATCGTCAGCTTTTCGAGTTGCTGGGCGAGCGCCGGCGACGCTGCAACCAATGACCCCGAAAGGATCAGAACGAGAGCGGCGACCGCCGCCAGACTCCTGCGCCGCCGCATCCTGCTCTAGTGCGACGCCTGCCCGCTCGACTCAGGGAGCCGCACTTCCGCGGCCATCAGCCCCTTGCTGCCCGGTCCGTACCGCACCAGCACCGTCTGCCCAGGCTTCAGTTCAGGGATGCCGTAGCGGCGCAACGTCTCCATATGGACGAAGATATCCGGCGCACCCTCTCCTCTCGACACGAAGCCGAAGCCGCGCAGCCGGTTGAACCATTTCACGATCATCGGCTCGAGGCCGCTCGTCGGCGTGACCTGCACATGGGTGCGCGGCGGCGGCATCTGCGCCGGATGGACGGCTGTCGAGTTGTCCATCGCAAGCACGCGAAAAACCTGTAGGCCGCGCGGTCTTTGCACCGCTTCGACCACGACGCGCGCGCCTTCGACTGCAGTCAGGAACCCGTCCCGCTTCAGCGCGCTGACATGCAAAAGGATGTCAGGAAGGCCGTTGTCCGGAAGGATGAAGCCGTAGCCCTTGGCGACGTCGAACCATTTGATCGCGCCCGAGACCTCGACGACATCGATGGGCTGTTCTCGGGAATAATCTTCGGTCTCCGTGCGCGTGTCCGGATGCCGGTGCGCCGTAGCCACCGGCGTCTTAAGAGGAAAATCGTCACCCATGCCGCGCACCGCCGGAATCGTCTGCCCAAGCCGATTCTCGCGAGAATCATAGCAAAGATGGCGGCCGCGCCTAGCCCCCTGTGAATAGTTCAGATTCGGAGAAGGGCGCCAGCGTTTCACCGATGTCGGCATGGACCACTATGTCCGCCATTTCGTCGAATTCGGTCGCCTCACGATTGATGATAACGAGCCGCGCGCCAAACCGGCGGGCGATCGCCGGCAGGAATGCGGCCGGATAAACCACGAGGGACGATCCAGTGACCAGAAACAGGTCGCAATCCTTCGCCAGGTCCTCGGCGCGCTGCACCGCAACGGCCGGCATCGCCTGGCCGAACGAGATGGTCGCCGACTTGACTGGTCCATCACACGAAACGCAGGTCGGAGCGCGCGAATCGTGCTCGAACTGTCGCCTCACATCCGCGAGTTCGTGGCGCAATCCGCAACTCAGGCACCGTGCATACGTGCCATTTCCATGGAGTTCAATCACTTTTGATGGATCGACGCCGGCGGCCTGGTGAAGCCCATCGATGTTCTGAGTCACGATCGCCTGCATGCGCCGCGCCCTGACGAGGTTGGCCATCGCGATATGCCCGCGCGAGGGTTTTGCGCCCGCATAGATGTCGTCCATACGGAATTTCCGGCGCCAGGCCTCGATCCGGGCCGTTTCGTTCGCGAGGAAGGCGTCGAAGGCGATTGGCTTGTTGCTGAGCCAGGGGCTGTTCGGCGAACGAAAATCGGGCACGCCCGATTCGGTCGAAATACCGGCCCCCGTGAAACCGACCATGCGCGTCGCCACACTGATAAGGCGTCGTGCGGCGGCGATTTCTCCATCTGCCATATATGCCATGCTTTCAGGTTCCAGGCGCCTGATCAACAGGGCGCGACAGCGCCGCGCCTTGACCGGACGTCGCTCGCCCTGCACCACGCAGCCATGACTCAGGTAATCGGCCTCATCGGCTACGACCGTCTGGCGGCGCTCGCGACGGAAACCCCTTTCGCGCCGCGGCGGTCCCGTTTCATTTTCATCCGTCATGGCGAAACTGAAGGGAATCGCACCCGCGTCTTCCAGCAGCCGCATATTCCGCTCAACGAGGCCGGCGAGGCCCAGGCGAGAAAGGCGGCCGCCGGACTGAGGGCGATCACCATCGGCAAGCTCGTCGCAAGCCCGATGGCGCGAGCCTGGCGCACAGCGATGCTGGTCGGAGCGGAGCACCATGTCGTACCGGAAGCTGACGGCGCCCTCAGCGAGCGCTTCTATGTGAATCTGTGGGACACCCCTGTGACTTCGGGCGGGCTCGATTGGGCGCACGATCCGGAAGGCTGCGAGACGCTCGAGGCTTTCGTCAGCCGGGCGCGCCACGGTCTCCTGCGAATTCTCGCCGACGACAGGTCGCAGGGCGAAACAGTGATCGTCGCCCATGGCGGCATACTTCTCGTCGTCTGCGCCGCGACGGGCGTTCAGCTGACGGAAGATTTGCGTCGCAACGCGGTGCCATTGCTTTTCGAGCGGGTCGACGGGGCGTGGCGCGGGCATTCGATCCGCGCGGACTGATCACGCGATCTTTCGCCTTCAATCAGAAACTATCATCGACCACGCCTATCAACGTACATTGCGCTGGGTCATGCGCAGGTTGATAACGCGTTCGAACTCCATCCTTCGAAGGAGCCCTCATGCTCGATGCTCCTGCGCCCGTCGTCCCCCCATCCGCCGGCGCGGCCAGCGTGGCCGCCGTCTATCGCCATCGACCCAAGCAGGCGACGACTGGGCCAGGCCTGGCGCTCGGGACCGCGTATTTGAAATGGTATGAGGTGGCGCCGGCAGAGCAGCCTGCGCCGGCGACCATCCGCGCGCTCGCGCGCGGCTTCCTGCGCCGGCAAGCCGATGAGGGCTCGCTTGGCGTCGGCGGCGAAATCGGATTCGTGATCCTGCATCGCTGCAGCGAGGAGTTCTACTTTCTGCTGCTTGGCACCTGGCGCAACGAGAACGAGCTGTGGGAAAGCGTCTACGCCAGGACGAGCGCGCGTTCGGTCGATTTCGAGCCCTTCACCTTCGAAGGGCCGCATCGGGGAACCTTCTGCGTCTGGGAACTCGGCGCAGTCTGGCACGAGCGACAGGCGTGGCTGCGCTATCTGGAGTCGAAGCGCGACGCGGCCGCGCGGGAAGCCTACGCCGCCGATCAATATGAGGGGCCGGTGTAAGGCCAGCGCTTCTTCGCGGCTTAATTGATTTTCGCCGCCGATAGCGCGTTACCGCTTGAACGGCTTGTTCCCGGTCGCCTCGAGCGACTTGCTCCAGCGCGACAGCGCAAAACAGATGAGCCAGTAGATCAGCCCCGTGAAGGCATAAGCCTCCATGTTCATTCCGACCCAGGCGGGATCGGCGAGCGAGGCCTGCGCGATGCCGAGAAGATCGAGGATCGAGACCACCAGAACCAAAGTCGTGTTCTTGAACAGCGCAATGAATTCGTTGGTCATCGCCGGAAGCGAGATGCGCAGCGCCTGCGGCAGGACGATGAAGCCGGTCGACTTCCAGTAGCTGAGGCCCAGCGCCTTGGCCGCCTCGAACTGACCCACGGGAATGGCTTGCAGGCCGCCGCGAACGGCTTCCGCCATGTAGGCCGAGATCACAAAGGCGAGGCCGATCACGGCGCGCGCCAAGCGGTCGACTCCCGTTCCGGACGGCATGATCAGAGGCAGGAGAAGCGATGCGAGAAAGATCACCGCAATGATCGGCACGCCGCGCCAGAACTC
>JBEVKO010000281.1:0-3158 GCA_040509705.1 Beijerinckiaceae bacterium | reverse complement strand
GGACGTCGGCGCGGTGCTGCATGTCCATTCGCGCTTTGCGACGGCGCTAGCCTGTCTGAACAAGGCCATTCCCGCCTTTCACTACATGGTCGCCGTCGCGGGCGGCGAATCCATCCGCTGTGCCGACTACGCCACCTTCGGAAGTCAGGCGTTGTCGAATGCGGCAATCGCCGCCCTAAAGGATCGGAAGGCTTGTCTTCTCGCCCATCACGGGATGATCGCGCTCGGAAGCGCGCCGGAACTGGCGCTGAGGCTCGCGATCGAAGTCGAGGCGCTGGCCGCTACATATGTCGCCGCGTTGCAAGCGGGAGCGCCACGCGCGCTGCCGGCGCGCGAGATGACAAAGGTGCTCGCGCTGTTTCGCACGTACGGAACGGCGGAGTTCCCGCAAGACGGCCTGCAACGCATTCGTGCGCGTTGAACAGGATTGCCGGCGTTGCGCCGGTCGCTATTTCCACGCCCGCGCGTTTCGCACTAGAAGGACTGCGCAAAGAGATCGGGGAGGCCAAGATGGCGAAGCATGACAAGGTGGCGCTGATCACGGGCGCGGGATCGGGCGTCGGACGCGCAACCGCCATCGCCTTTCTCAAGGACGGATATCGAGTCGCGCTCGCCGGGCGCCGGAAAGACGCGCTCGAAGAAACCGTGAAGCTCTCGAAGGTCGCAAAGACGAAGGCGCTCTGCGTTTCCTGCGATGTGACGGATCCTAAGCAGGTCGCGGCTCTCTTCGCGGCGACCAAGGAGAAATTCGGTCGACTCGACGTCCTCTTCAACAATGCGGGCGTCTCGCGCGGCGGGTCGATCGAGGACATTTCGGTCGAAGACTGGCTCGCGACCGTTGCGACCAACCTGTCCGGCCCGTTCTATTGCACGCAGGAAGCGTTTCGCCTGATGAAAGCGCAGAAGCCCATGGGCGGCCGCATCATCAACAACGGGTCGATTTCGGCCTATGCGCCGCGGCCGGGCAGCGCGCCCTACACGTCGACGAAGCACGCAATCTCCGGCCTCACGCGCTCGACCTCGCTCGACGGGCGCAAGTACGACATCGCATGCGGCCAGATCGACATCGGCAACGCGATGACCGAAATGGCGGCGCGCATGACAAAGGGCGTACCGCAAGCGGACGGCTCGACAAAGATCGAGCCTGTAATGGACGTGCAGAATGTCGCCAACGCCGTGCTGCACATGGCGAGCCTGCCTCTGGAGGCCAACGTGCTCTTCATGAATGTGATGGCGACCAAGATGCCCTTCGTCGGTCGCGGCTGAGCCTGGCGACGCGCGGTGATCGCCAGTTCGTCCGGCGCGATCGACTACGGCGAGGAAGGGTCCGGCCCGACGATCCTGTTCGTGCCGGGATCATGGGCGACGCGGTCCGCGTGGCGCGACGTCGCGGCTCAGCTCAAGGATCGCTATCGGATCGTCACCACGAGCCTCCTCGGCTATGGCCGCACTGCTGAACGTCGCACAAGCGCAGATGTCTCGCTTGTTCACGAAGTCGGCATGCTCGTTGAGGTGCTGGATCGCGCGGGTCACGGCGCACATGTCGTCGGCCATTCATTCGGCGCCTGCGTGAGCCTTGCGCTTGCGTTGAAGAATCCGCAGGGCTTCGGTAGCCTCACGCTGATCGAGCCGCCCCTGTTCAGCGCGTTGTCGCGCACGGGCGAGAACGCGCTCTACAACGAGATGACATCCATGACGGACGCCTACTTTCGCGAGTTCGAAAGTGGGGAGCGTAGAGCGGCTG
The DNA here is from genome assembly GCA_040509705.1 of Beijerinckiaceae bacterium. Lineage (GTDB taxonomy): Bacteria > Pseudomonadota > Alphaproteobacteria > Rhizobiales > Beijerinckiaceae > Terrirubrum. Next base: position 1,414 of record JBEVKO010000281.1, on the reverse strand, counting down.
CACGCGTGATCGACTTTTACGGCGGCGAGGGCGCCTTCGATGCGCTTCCACCCGCCTTTCGCGACTATGTGGTCGCGACGACGGCGACGAATATTCTGGATTGGAAGTCTTCGAAGGAGTTCGATGAGCCGATGGACGCGTTCGCGAAGCTCAACGTCCCAGCTCTTGTTGTGAGGGGAGAGAAGGCCCATCCGACCATGCTGCGCATCACGGAGCTGCTGAGCGAGGCCTTACCTGCGGCGTCGCTCGCGACAGTCAAGGACGCAAGCCATTTCATGATCATGACGCACGCGCCAAAAGTCGCCGCGCTTGTCGATGCGCACGTCTCGGCGGTGGAGGCCCAGCGTAGATAGCGCAGCGGCGCCTCGCCTACTCGCCGTGTACGACCACGATCTTGGCGCCTTGCGCCACCTGTTGGCCGGCCTGCGCTCCGATTTCCGTCACGACGCCGTCGCGCGGCGCGGTCAGAACATGCTCCATCTTCATCGCTTCGACGATGGCGACTCGCTGTCCCCGCTCGACCTGCTGATCCTTGTCGACGAGAAGGGCGATCAGCTTGCCGTGCATCGGCGATTTCACCACCGCATCGCCGTCCGCCTCCTCGATATCAACGGAGAAGGGATCGAAGAAGGACACGATTGTCTGGCGGCACGCATACACCACGATGCTCGTGAGCGGTTCCGAGGCCGACGTGTCGAAGATCTCCGCATTCAAACGCGCCGATGGATCGCCCGCATCATCGCCATGGATGGCGAGCGCAGATCCATGATCGTCGACGATCTTTACGAGGGACGTTCGATCGTAGACCGCGCGGACTTTGCGGAGTTCGCCGTCGACTACAAGCTTCAGAGTGTCGCGTCGCGGCCCGCAGAGCTGAAACGGTACGAAACCCCGCCAGGGAGATGTCCGGTTCGATGAAGCCCGTTGTTGCGCCGCCTCATCCACCGCTTCGGCCTGCCGCCTAAGGAGGCGCAGGGCGCCGAGCGCCGCCAGCTTAGGCTCGACGTCGGCTTCGCGCTGCAGGAGCGCGTCGAGGTTTCGATCGATAAAGCCAGTGTCGAACGCGCCGGCGCGAAACTCTTTCGCCTCGCACAACGCCTTGAGGAAGGCGACGTTGGACTTAGGCCCGGCGACGATCGTTCGGCCCAGCGCCGATGCGAGTTTCGACAAAGCCTCCTCTCGCGTTGGCGCATGCGCGATCACCTTGGCGATCATCGGATCGTAGAAAGGCGACACTTCGCCATCCTCGACGACCCCTGAATCGACGCGAATTCCGTCGAAGTCCGGCAACTTCAGAGCCCATAGCTTACCGGTCGACGGCAGAAAGCCATTTTCGGGATCCTCCGCATACACGCGCGCTTCCACAGCGTGGCCGTCGATCTTCAGATCTTCTTGCGAGAACGGCAGCTTGTCG
>JBEVKO010000280.1:0-7120 GCA_040509705.1 Beijerinckiaceae bacterium | reverse complement strand
TGACCGCGCGCACGCCGAGCAAATTGGTGCCCTTGGCTGCCCAGTCGCGCGAGGAGCCGTTGCCGTATTCGATGCCGGCGAAGACGATGAGCGGGACGTGCTCCTTCTGGTAGCGCATCGCCGCGTCATAGATCGACATGCGATCGCCCGACGGCTGATGAATGGCCCAGCCCCCCTCGGGCGTATTGCCGTCCTGGTCCTTCACCACGAAATTCTTGATGCGGATGTTGGCGAAGGTGCCGCGCATCATCACTTCGTGATTGCCGCGACGCGTGCCGTACTGGTTGAAGTCCTCGACCCGCACCTGCCGCTCCGACAGAAACTTCCCGGCCGGCGACGTCGCCTTGATCGAACCCGCCGGGGAAATGTGGTCGGTGGTGATCTTGTCGCCGAAGAGCCCGAGAATGCGCGCGTTGACGATGTCGTGCATCGGCTCGGGCGTCATGGTCATGCCCTCGAAGTAGGGCGGGTTCTGCACATAGGTCGAGCCCATGTCCCAGCGATAAGTCTGGCCGGCCGGCGCCTTCACCTTCTTCCAGTTGGCGTCGCCGGCGAAGACGTTGGCGTATTTTGACTTGAAGAGATTCTTGGTGACGTATTTCGTGATGAAGCTCTGTATCTCCTTTGACGAGGGCCAGATATCTTTCAGGAAGACGGGCTTGCCCTTCTTGTCGAGCCCAAGCGGATCTTTCGAGAGATCAAGCTGCACGGTCCCGGCCAGCGCATAGGCGACGACCAGCGGCGGCGAAGCGAGATAGTTCGCTTGCACGTCGGGGCTGACGCGGCCCTCGAAGTTGCGGTTGCCTGACAGGACTGCGGCCCCGACGATTCCATTGTCGTTGATCGCCTTCGAAATCTCGACCGGCAGCGGCCCGGAATTGCCGATGCAGGTGGTGCAGCCGAAGCCGACGAGATTGAAGCCGAGCTTGTCGAGATCCTTCTGCAGGCCGGATTTTGCGAGATATTCGGCGACCACCTGGGAGCCTGGCGCGAGCGACGTCTTCACCCAGGGCTTTGTAGCAAGGCCCTTCTCCGCCGCCTTCCTTGCGAGCAAGCCGGCGCCGATCAGCACCGACGGGTTGGACGTGTTGGTGCACGAGGTGATGGCCGCGATGACAACGTCGCCGTGGCCGAGATCGAAGTTCTTGCCCTTCACCTTGAAGCGCTTCGCAAGCTCGTCGCCCTTCCGATAGTCGCTCGCCATCGCCGCGGCGAAGCCTCGCTTCACATCGGTCAGCGCCACGCGGCCCTCGGGCCGCTTCGGACCGGCCAGAGACGGGATGACGGTCGACAGCTCGAGCTCCAGCGTATCGGAGAACACCGGATCTTCGGTCGTCTTGGTTCGGTACAGCCCCTGTGTCTTGGCGTATTTTTCAACCAGAGCCAGTCGTGGCGCGGCGCGTCCCGACATTTTGAGATAATTGATCGTCTCACCGTCGATGGGGAAAAATCCGCAGGTCGCGCCGTACTCGGGCGCCATGTTGGCGATGGTTGCGCGGTCAGCGAGCGTCAGCCCATCAAGCCCCGGGCCGTAAAACTCGACGAACTTGTTCACGACGCCCTTCTTGCGGAGCATCTGGGTCACGGTGAGGACGAGGTCGGTCGCGGTGATGCCCTCCTTCAGCTTGCCCGTCAGCTTGAAGCCGACGACTTCCGGCAGCAGCATCGATTGCGGCTGCCCGAGCATCGCAGCTTCCGCCTCGATTCCGCCGACTCCCCAGCCGAGCACTGCAAGGCCATTGACCATCGTCGTGTGAGAATCTGTGCCGACGAGGGTGTCGGGATAGGCCACCTCGACGGAGGCGGGCTTTTTGCCCTTCGCCGCCGGGGCTGATTCCTTTCGCGTCCAAACGGTCTGCGCGAGATATTCGAGATTGACTTGATGGCAGATGCCGGTGCCCGGCGGCACCACCGCGAAATTCTCGAACGCCTGCTGGCCCCATTTCAGAAAGCGGTAGCGCTCGCCGTTGCGCTCATATTCGAGGTCGACATTCCTCTTGAACGCCTTTGCAGTGCCGAACTCGTCGACGATCACCGAGTGATCAATCACCAGATCGACGGGCACGAGCGGGTTGATCTTTTCCGGGTCGCCGCCAAGCTTGTGCATCGCGTCGCGCATCGCCGCGAGATCGACCACGGCCGGCACCCCGGTGAAATCCTGCATCAGGACCCGGGCCGGCCGGAACGCGATTTCCTTGCCGACGCTTCCCTTGTTCTGCAGCCAGTCGGCGACCGCGGCGATGTCGGCCTTGGTGACAGTGCGCCCATCCTCATGGCGGAGCAGGTTCTCGAGCAGGATCCGCATGGAGAAGGGCAGCAGCGAAATGCCCGATAGCCCGTTCTTCTCGGCGTCCTTGAGCGAGTAATACACGTAGGTCGAGCCGCCGACCTTCATAGTCTTGCGGCAGTTATAGCTGTCGAGCGACGTCATAGACGGATCCTTGGGCAAAACGCGACACAGGCAGGCGCAGGGGCGCCCGGAACTGGGCCTGGGCCGGAGGCGGAACGGCTGGTTTGGACAGTCCGTTTCGCCGCCAGCGAAGCGCTGCGGAGCGCGCGCCGCTCCGGGAGTGCCCGGGCCCTGGGATGGTGCGGCGCAGCCGCTGGCTCTATAGAACAATTCCGGATTGACCGCTACCGGGTTGCGACACATTGATGGCGACTGGTCGCCGTTCTATCTGGGCGGGCAGGCGTCTACGTTGCATTTCATTTCATAAGCGGAATGACCTGTGTCAATTACCTTGGACCGCCTGGTGGCCGACCGCCTTACCTGCCGCCGGGGCGAGCATCTGGTGTTCGCCGATTTGTCATTTGAGCTGACATCCGGGTCAGGGTTGGCGCTGATTGGCCCCAACGGTGTTGGAAAGACCAGTCTTTTGCGGATTCTCGCAGGTTTGCTGCGACCGTGTTCGGGCATTCTGGCTTGGGAGCCCCAAAATGATGTTCCGCTTGCGGAATGGTCGCATTTTATCGGGGTTCGCGATGGACTTAAGGACAGCCTCACGCCGGCCGAGCATGTGGCGTTCTGGATCGGCCTCGGCGATTCAAGGAGGTCCCCCAATCCCGGCGCCGTTCTCGAGGCGCACGGACTGGCAAAGCTTGCGCTGACCCCTGCAGGCTGGCTCTCGACGGGTCAGAGGCGACGCCTGACGCTTGCGCGGCTGACGGCGACCTCCCGGCCGGCATGGCTTCTCGATGAACCGCTCAACGGCCTCGACCTGGAAGCGCAGACGACTCTTCGGCGGCTGGCGGCGGCTCATCTCGCAGCAGGCGGGCTCATCGTCGCCGCGAGCCACCAGCCGCTCGGCTGGGACGGGCTGGCGACGCTAGACCTGGGGCGCATCTCCGGAGCCGGCGTGTGACCAGCGCCTTCATGGCCCTCGTGCGGCGCGACCTGGCGGTCGCGGTGCGGATCGGCGGCGGCGCCGAACTCGGTCTCATTTTTTTTCTGATGATCGTCGCCATCGTCCCGTTCGCCATCGGGCCGGACCCGGGGCTGCTGTCGCGCCTTGCGCCGGCCATCCTCTGGATCGCGGCTCTGCTCGCGACGCTGCTTGGCCTCGACCGCCTGTTCCAGGCCGACGCGGAGGACGGCTCGCTTGACATGCTGCGCATGGCGCACCTGCCTCTCGAATTGACGGCGCTCGCCAAAATGCTCGCGCACTGGCTGCTCTCGGGCCTGCCTCTCGCGCTCGCCGCTCCGATATTCGGGACGATGCTTTCGCTGGAGCCTGCGGCAATGGTTCCGCTGGCGCTGACGCTCCTTGTGGGAACGCCCGCGCTGACGTCGATCGGCGCCGTCGGCGCCGCCGTCACCGCCCGCATCAGGCGCGGCGGACTGCTGTCATCGATCCTCGTGCTTCCCCTGATGCTTCCGACCCTGATCTTCGGCGTGTCGGCGGCGCAGGCGGCGATTGGCGGAACGATCCCTTTTCGCACGCCGTTTTTGGTCCTCTGCGGGATCAGCCTCGCCGCCATCGTGATCGGCGCGTTCGCCTGCGCGGCCGCGCTCCGCATGGACGATTGAGGCCGCCTTGCTTATGCCGCGCTGAGCGCGCACACGAGCGCCCTCATCAACCCCTCCCATCATGGCTGTCAGCCGCAAACCGATCATCATCCCAATCGCGCTGCTGGCGGCTCTGGCCGCGGGCTGGAGCGCGTATTGGCACGTCGGGTCACGCATCACCGCACAAGGCGTCGCAAACTGGATGGAGCGCGAAGCCGAGCATGGCCGCAAATGGACGTGCCGCGACCAGAAGATCGGCGGCTATCCGTTTCGCTTCGAATTGCGCTGCGCGGCCGTTAGTGTGGATGGCTCTCAGGCGCGGCAGCCCTTCTTCGCCGAAGCGGGCGAACTGCGCGCCGTCGCGCTCGCCTACCGGTTCAATCACATCATCGCCGAGCTCGACGGGCCGGCGGCGATCACTGCGCCGAACGGCGAGCAGTTCGCGGCGACGTGGGACAAGCTCCGCACCAGCACGATTGTGCGCGGAGGCCGCGTCGACGCCTATGACAGCGCCGTCAGCAATCTACGCATCGACAGGCTCGACGGCGGCGGCCAGACGCCGGTGCTGACGGCGACAGAGATCGAAACCCATCTGCGTGCGACGCCCGGCGCTGCGGAGCCGATGCTCGATCTTGTGGTCGACGGAAAGTCTCTCGCCTCGACACAGCTTGACCAAATGCTTGGCGGCGAAGGCGCCGGCGATCTTGCCTTGCGCGCAACGCTGACGCGCGCCGACGCCATTGGTCCGGGGGCGCCGATAGACAATCTGGAACGCTGGCGCGCCGCCGGCGGCAAAGCCACGATCGCGCAGTTCAAGGTCAATCGCGGAACGGTTGCGCTCGATGTGACGGGAGAGCTTTCGATTGACGAGGAGCGCAAGCTTGCGGGCCGTATCGAGGGGACAGCCGCCGGGCTCGAGCAGTTGCTGGGACGCGGCGGCGGCATTCTTGGCGGGTTGATCAGTTGGCGCACCAGAAACGATACGCAGCCGCGGGCGTTGCCGGTCGCACTGACCCTCAAGGACGGCCGCGTCATGATGGGCCCGGTGCGGCTCGTCAATCTGGCGCCGCTTTATTGAATGATTGCGCGGGCGTCGGATTGCGTTGCGCTGGGGCGACTTGAGCGCCGGGACGCGGACATCGTCGCGCATATCCATCGCGTTGCATTCGACGAGCGAATGCCGTGGCTCAAGGGATTGCACACGCCGGACGAAGACGTCGCCTATTTCTCAGATCAAGTGTTTCACGGCTGCGAGGTTTGGGGCGCACGGCTTGCAGTCGAGCTTGTCGGTTTCATCGCTTTTCGCGACGGATGGATCGAACATCTCTACGTGCTCCCCACGGCGCAGAAGCGCGGCGCCGGCGGCTCGCTGCTGAAGCTTGCGCAAGAAAAGTTTTCCGCACTCAAGCTCTGGACGTTTCAGCGCAATGACGGAGCCAGACGGTTCTACGAAAATCGCGGCTTCGTCGCGCTGCGCGAGACGGATGGCGTCGGCAACGCCGAGAAGGAGCCGGACGTGCTCTATGGATGGGAGCGCGTCGCGGCGTCGTGACCGATCAGGACTCCGGGCGCGACCGGCCGAAGTCCGGCGCTGCGGTTTCCTGCCCCTGCTCGATGATGCCGCGCCGGATAGCGCGCGTCCGCGCGAACAGGTCAAAAAGCTTGTCGCCCTCGCCCCACCGGATGGCGCGCTGGAGCGAAAACAGATCTTCCTGAAAGCGCCCGAGAATTTCGAGGACCGCATCGCGGTTGTTGAGGAAAACGTCGCGCCACATCGTCGGGTCGGATGCGGCAATCCGGGTGAAGTCGCGAAAACCGCCGGCGGAGAACTTGATCACCTCCGACTGCGTCACCTCTTCGAGATCGGCCGCCGTTCCGACGATGTTGTAGGCGATCAGGTGCGGCAGGTGGCTGGTGATGGCAAGCACGAGATCATGATGCTCTGGAGACATCGTCTCCACATTGGACCCAATCATCTCCCAGAAAGCGCGCAGCTTTTCCACCGGCTCGGGCGGCGTGCCGGATGGAGGCGTGAGAATGCACCAGCGGTTGAGAAAGAGCGTCGCAAAGCCTGAATCCGGGCCCGACTGCTCGGTGCCGGCGACCGGGTGCGCTGGAATGAAGTGCACGTTCTTCGGCGCGTGCGGCGCGACATCCCGCACGACGGCTGACTTCACCGAGCCGACGTCCGACAAAATGGCGCCCGCCGCCAGCGACGGCGCAATCGCCTGCGCCACGGCGCCATTCGCGCCAACCGGCACGCACATGATGACGAGGTCGCATCCGGCGACGCCCGCAGCGGCATCAGTCTCGACGCGGTCGGCGTTGGCGAGTTCCTGGACGCGCTCGGCGACCTTCTTGTCGGCGGCGACGGCGACGCTGCGTCCCGCGAGATTCTTGCGTCGCGCCGCCCGCGCAATCGACGAGCCGATCAGCCCCATCCCGATCAGCGCGAGGGACTGGAAGAGCGGCGCAGGCAGCGCCGGGCCGAGTCGTTCAGGCACGCGGCGCGTCCTTCATGAATTCGGTAAGCGCCGCAACGGCTTTCTCGTTCGCCTCCTGCGAACCCACGGTCATGCGAAGGGCGGCGGGCAAGTGATAGGGTTCAAGGCGCCGCAGGATGAGTCCCCGCGCCGTCAGGTAGGCGTCGGCGTCTTTCGCCGTTTTGCCCGCGGTCTCCGGAAAATGGATCAACACGAAATTTCCGACGCTGGGCGTCACTTTGAGCCCGAGCTTTGAAAGTTCACTCGTTAGCCACGCGATCCAGCGGTCGTTATGATCGATTGCGGAGGCCATGTGGGCGTCGTCGCCGAGCGCCGCAATTCCGGCTTCGATCGCCGCGGCGTTGACGTTGAAGGCGCCGCGAATGCGATTGAGCGCGTCGATCACATGGGCCGGCCCATAGGCCCAGCCGATGCGCAGTGCGGCGAGGCCGTGGATCTTGGAGAAGGTGCGGGTCATGATCACATTCTCGCTCGTCGCCGCGAGTTCCAGACCGGACGCGTAGTCGTTCCTGCGGACATATTCCGCATAGGCGGCGTCGAGCACCAGAAGCACGCTTTTCGGGAGGGCGGCGTGCAGGCGCTTCACCTCGTCGAAGGGCAAGTAAGTGCC
>JBEVKO010000279.1:0-3878 GCA_040509705.1 Beijerinckiaceae bacterium | reverse complement strand
GCTGACCGCGACAGGCGCGGCGCTCGGGTTTCTCGCCTTGATGGCCGTTTTCGCCGGCGATCTGCCAAAGGCCTTCATGTGGCTCGGCGTCGCGCTGATCGTCGACGCGATCGATGGCCCGATCGCCCGGCGGCTGTCCGTGAAGGAGACTGCGCCGCGCTACGACGGCGCCGTTCTCGACCTCGTCGTCGATTTCATCACCTATGTCTTCGTGCCCGCCAGCATGATTTTCTGGGCGCAGCTTGTCCCCGGCACGCTCGGCCTCATCGCGGCGCTCGCGATCGTCGCGGGCAGCGCGCTCTATTTCGCCGACACGCGCATGAAGACCGACGACTGGTGGTTCCTCGGCTTTCCCGCGGTCTGGAATGTCGTTGTGCTTTATCTCGCGATGTTTCCGCTGCCCGCATGGCTCGGCTTTTTCGTCGTCATGATTGCGGTCGCGCTGATGTTCCTGCCTTTCCCCTTCGTGCATCCGTTCCGCGTGACGCGCTGGCGTATCCTTACGACTGCGATGCTGATCATCTGGGCTCTGTCCGCCGTGTGGTCCGTCTGGACAGCCCTTCAGCCGGGCCGAGTGGTTGAGGCCGCCCTGATCGTGACCGCAGTTTATTTTCTCGGCCTCGGCTTCATGCGCAAGATTGAAGAAGTGCGTCAGTCCTCGGGCGACTGAGCCAGAGCCGCTGCGACAGATGCGGCGTAGACGAGGCGAGGGGGCCTCAGCCCATTGTGCGACAAGGTCCGGCGCACCTGAGGCGACGCCCCGGCTATCGTCACGGACGCTCCGCCGCGCCGTGCGCGGTCGGCGAAGGCGCCAATGGTGACAGCAGCCGAATGATCCGCGAAGGCGGCTTGCGACATGTCCAGAATGTAGCGCCGGGGTTTCTCGCCAATGCGTTCGAGCACGCTGCCGAGGGTTGAAGCCGTCCCAAAGAAAAGCGGTCCGGCGAGTCGATAGACGATGACATCCTCGGCCAACCCGCCGCGGCCTGCATAGGGCTCGCGCGCCTCGCGCCCATTGTCCGCCCGATCGTCGGAGAGCAGCGGCGCATGGGTTTCGACCGCCATCAGCGAAGCCATGCGATGCATGAACAGCAGGCTTCCCATAGCGACTCCCACGGCTATTCCGGCGGTGAGATCGTGGAAGATCGTCAGAAAGAACGTCGCCAGCAGCACAGCCGCATCGCCACGCGATGACCGCAGGATCGCAAGGAACTCATGCTTTTCGGCCATATTCCACGCCACGACGGCCAGGATCGCGGCCAGCGCAGCGAGGGGGATTTCGCCCATCAGCGGCGCGGCGATCAGCATCATCAGGAGAAGAAATATCGAGTGCAGCATCCCCGAAACCGGTCCGACGGCGCCGGCCCGAATGTTCGTCGCGGTCCTCGCGATCGTGCCTGTCGCACAGATTCCGCCGAACAGCGCGCTGCCGATGTTTGCTGCGCCCTGTGCGACCAGTTCGCAGTTGGAGCGGTGCCGGCGCCCGGTCATGCCGTCCGCAACGACTGCAGAGAGCAGGGATTCGATCCCTCCGAGCAACGCAATCGCTGCGGCATAGGGCAGCAGTTCGGCGATGCGCGCCAGCGACAATTCCGGCAGGGCGGGCGCAGGCAAGGATCGTGGAATTGAGCCGAAACGCGACCCGATCGTCTCGGCCGGCAGCTGCAGCGCCCACACCGCCAGCGAAGCCAGTGCAACGGCGATCAGGAAGCCCGGCCAATGCGGCCGAAAGCGCCGCAGGCCGAGGATGAGCGCCAGTGAGACTGAGGCGATCAAAGCCGCCGAGACGTTGACGCCGGTCGCATCCCATAACGTCTGAAGCTTCGGAACCAGCGCAGCCGGCTCCTTGCCAGCGATCGTCAGTCCGAAAAGGTCGCGGATTTGGCTCGCGAAAATGATCACCGCGACGCCGGTCGTGAAGCCGACGATGACGGGGTGAGGAATATAGCGGATGTAACCGCCGAGGCGCAGATAGCCGATTAAGATCTGGATGATCCCTGCCATCAATGTCGCGAGCAGGAGCCCATCGAGGCCCTTCTGCTCGATGGTCGCTGCGACAAGGACAATGAAAGCGCCAGCCGGCCCGCCAATCTGGAAGCGGCTACCCCCGAGCAGGGAGATGAGGAACCCGCCGACGATCGCGGTGGTCAAGCCGCGCTCGGGTGGGGCGCCGCTGGCGATCGCAATCGCCATCGAGAGCGGGAGGGCCACCACGGCGACCGTCAGGGCGGCGATGGCGTCAGCCCGAAATCTCGCCGCGTCATACCCTTCCCGCAGGACGGTCACGAACTTGGGGACGAACAATTCGCGGAAGCTTGGCTTGCCGGGGGAGAGGGGAGCGACGTTCGACACCTTAGGAATATCACAAGGCCCGTGTGTACAATAGAATCATAGGAGTAGCGCCCGTTGCGTCGCCCGGCAACGCCGTCCTATCCATGTCGGAACAGAAGGAGGGGGCGATGGTCGAAGCGATTCGCATTCATGAAAATGGCGGACCAGAAGTCCTGAAGCTGGAGGACATCGAGCTTCCTCCGCCGGGTCCCGGCGAGATCCGCGTCAAGAACGAAGCGATCGGGATCAACTATATCGATATCTACTACCGCACCGGCCTCTACTCTGTGCCGAAGCCGTTCACGCCGGGCAACGAAGGCGCGGGAACCGTGCTTGCGATCGGCGAGGGCGTGAAGGGTTTCAAAAAGGGCGAGCGCGTCGCCTATGTGTCGACCCTTGGCTCCTATGCCGGGGAGCGCAACGTTCCGGCCAGCGCCGTCGTCCCGCTACCCAAGCGAGTCTCCTTCGACAAGGCCGCTGCGCTGATGCTGAAGGGTCTTACCTGCGAGTATCTTCTGCACCGCAGCTACCCTGTGAAGAAGGGGTCGGTCATTCTGGTTCACGCCGCGGCGGGCGGCGTCGGACAAATCCTCACGCAGTGGGCGAGGTCGCTGGGCTGCACGGTGATCGGCACGGTGGGCTCCGCGGACAAGGCGAAGCTCGCCAAGAAGAACGGGTGTCACCACGTCATTCTTTATCGGGACGAGAATTTCGTCGAACGCGTGAAGGAGATCACCAAGGGCAAGAAATGCGACGTGGTCTACGACGGCGTGGGCAAGGATACGTTCCCTGCTTCGCTCGACTGCCTGAAGCCGCACGGAACCTTCGTGAGCTTCGGCAATGCGTCGGGCGCGGTTGAAGCTTTCAGCCTTGGACTCTTGCAACAGAAGGGATCGCTTCACGCCACGCGCCCGACGCTGTTCACCTTCATCGGCGACCGCAAGATCTACGAGAAGATGGCGAAGCGCATGTTCGAGGCGGTCGAGAAGGGAAAGTTCAAGATCCCGCTGTCGCAGAAATGGAGTCTGGCCGACGCGGCGAAGGCGCAGGAGTCGCTCGCCGGACGCGCGACGACAGGGTCGATGATATTGAAGCCGTGACGCTGCGCGACGCCTATCTCGCGCAGGACGCGCCATCGACTGCGATTCGGCCGCGCGCCCGATAGCGCAGAGTTATCTCGCGGACTGCGAGCGCGACCAGGCAATTCAGTTCATCGACGCGGTCGGCGTCAGGCGTGATCAGCCGCGCCGTCGCAGCGAAAGCGGGCGATCCGCGCGGCGGCTCCGCGTCCTCGTTTGCGGGCGTCAGCCCGATCTCGATCTGGCGCGTGTAGAGCCACCTTCGTCCGTCGCCTGATCCATACCATTTGCCTACGTCAGAGGATGTTCTGATCGTCGCGGCGAAAGCTGCACCAGGGCCGCCGTGATAGGTCAGGCCCGCGCGGTCGAACGCCTTCCGCAGGGGCGGAGCCAGATATTCGCCAAGCCCGCTGGCGACCTGCGTTCCGCTGAGCTGGATAATGTAGGTCTGGCCGGCGGGGAAGCGAT
>JBEVKO010000278.1:0-5281 GCA_040509705.1 Beijerinckiaceae bacterium | reverse complement strand
TCAATTCGCCCGCGCCCGTTGCAATCACAAGCGGCACGAGACCTGCGATGAAGGCGAAGCTCGTCATCATGACAGCGCGGAAGCGTTCGCGCGAGCCTTCGACGGCGGCTTCCTCGATTGAAAGACCTTGCTCGCGCCGCAGCTTGGCGAACTCGACGATCAGGATGCCGTTCTTCGCCGCCAGCGCGATGAGCACGACAAGCCCGATCTGCGCGTAGACGTTGTTGTCGAGCCCGAACAGCAACAGGCCCGCCAGTGAACCGAGAACGCCGACCGAAATCGACAGCAGAACGGGGATCGGAATGGTCCAGCTCTCATAGAGGCCGACGAGGAACAGGTAGGCGAACAGAACGGCGAGTGCGAGGATCATAGTCGTCTTGCCCGCCGCTTCCTTTTCCTGCAGCGCAGTGCCTGTCCATTCAAAACCGTAGCCGCGCGGCAGCGTCGCCGCCGAAATCCTCTCCATGGCCGCGATGGCGTCTCCTGAGGAAAATCCCGAAGCAGGCCCGCCGTTCAACGTCGCGCTGCGAAAGTTGTTGTAGCGGATGATCGATTGCGGCCCGAGAATCAGCCGCACCCCAGCGAACGCGCGAACCGAAACCATATCGCCGTTCCGGTTGCGGACATTGATGCGGTAAATATCATCGACGCGTGCGCGTTCGGAGGCCTCGCCCTGGAGGTTGACCTGCCAGGTGCGGCCGAACAGGTTGAAGTCGTTCACGTAGGTATTGCCGAGCACTGATTGCAGGGCGCTGAACACGTCCGACAGATTGATGCCGAGCGTCTGGACCTTTTCACGGTCGATATCGAGATAGAGCTGCGGCGTGTTTGCGTTGTAGGTGGTGAACACGCGCAGCAAAGCCGGATCCTGGTTGGCGGTGAACACCATGCCGCGCGCCACGGCCGCAATGTCGTCCGGGCTCGCGCCGGACTGGCTGAGAAGCTGGAATTCGAAGCCGCTGCCTGTGCCCAGCCCGATGATTGGCGGCAGATTGTAGGCGAAGACGACTGCGTCAGGGACGCTCTGGAATTCGCCGGTGAGCCGGGCGAGAACGCCGTTCGCGGATAGCGCTTCCGTCTTGCGCTCATCGAAGGGCTTGAGCGCCACGATCAGGAGAGCGCTGTTCGATTTCGTGAGGCCGTCGATCATGCTGTAGCCGATGACCGACGTCACGCTGGCGACGCCCGGCGTGTTACGAACGACCTCTTCAATCCGCGCTGCGACCGCGGTGGTGCGATTGACGGAGGCGCCTTCCGGAAGCTGAATTTCGCCGAACACCGCGCCCTGATCCTCTGACGGAAGAAAGCCGGTTGGCGTCACCTTGAACAGCCAGCCCGCGCCGGCCATCGCCGCCGCAAGGACTACGAGTCCGAAGAGCGCAAAACGGGTCGTCTTATGCACGACATGGGCATAGCCATGTCGCGCCTTGTCTATGCCGCGCAGGATGTATCCTATCGGCCCGCGCTTCGGCCCGTGGCTTGGAGACAGGAAAACTGCGCACAGCGCCGGCGACAGCGTCAGCGCGTTGATCGCCGAAATGACCATCGAAACCGACACCGCAACCGCAAACTGGCGAAACAATTCACCCGAAATGCCGGGAATGAACGCGACCGGAACGAACACGGACAGCAGCACGAGCGTAATGGCGAGGATCGGCGCCGTGATTTCGGCCATGGCGCGTCGCGACGCTTCGGCGGGCGACAATGACGGATCGCGTTCGAATTGCGCTTCGACCGCCTCGACCACCACGATCGCGTCGTCGACGACAATGCCAATAGCGAGCACCAGCGCCAGCAGGGAAACGGTGTTGGCCGAGTAGCCCAGCGCGAGCATGGCGGCGAACGTGCCGATCAGCGCGACGGGAACGGCAATCAGCGGGATGAGCGTAGCACGCGCATTTCCCAGGAACAGAAAGACCACGATGACGACGAGGATGAAGGCCTCAAAGAGAGTATGAATCACGCCGCGGATGCTCTCGCGCACGAATACCGTCGTATCATAGGTGATCCTGTAGTCGACGCCTTCCGGAAACGATGTCTTGAGTTGTTCGAGAGTTTTTGCAATCCGCTCAGCGCTATCAATCGCGTTGCCTCCCGGCGACTGATAAATCCCGATCACAGCCGCCGGCTTGCCGTCGAGCCGCCCGACAGATTCCGAAAGTCGGCCTGCAAGCTCGACGCGAGCCACGTCCCGGATTCGCACGAACGAGCCGTCCGGATTGGCCCGCACAACTACGGCGCCGAATTCCTCGACGCTGGACAGACGCCCCTTGCTCTGGATGGTGAGCTGGAATTGCTGGTCCGCCAATGAAGGTTGGGCGCCGATGCGCCCGATCGCAGCCTGAATGTTCTGTGACTTCAGAGCGGCTGTGATATCGGCAGGGACCAGACCGAAACTCGTCAGGCGGTTGGTGTCGAGCCAAACCTTCATGCTGTAGTCCGACGGCGAAAACAGCGACACGTCGCCGACGCCCGGCACGCGCTTCAGCTGATCGATGATGTTGATGGTCGCATAGTTGCTCAGGAAGAGCTGATCGTGGCGCCCGTCCGGTGAAGTCATCGCAATGACCTGGAGAAGCGCGGAGGACTTCTTGGCGACATTGACGCCTTGCGAACGAACTTCGGACGGCAGTTGCGCCTCGGCGAGGCTGACGCGGTTCTGCACCTTGACGGTGTTGAGATCCGGGTCGGTGCCCACTGCGAACGTGACGTTGAGCGTGTAGCTGCCGTCATTGCCGCTGGTCGATTTCATGTAGATCATGTTGTCGACGCCGATGACGCGGGCCTCGATCGGCTGCGCCACCGTGGCCTCCACGACTTCTGCGCTGGCGCCGGCGTAACTTGCCGTCACTGTGATCTGCGGCGGCACGATGTCTGGAAATTGCGCAATTGGGATTTGCGTTAGGGCGACCAGACCCGCCAGGGTGATGACGATCGAGATCACGACCGCAAGCCGCGGCCTGTCGATAAAGACGCTCGATATCATGCGCTACGCCCTCCGTCCTGCTTCGGTCGGCGTAACCACCTGCCCCGGGCGCACCCGCTGAATTCCTTCGATGACAACGCTCTCGCCGGCCGCCAGTCCCTTGCGAATGATGGCGTCCGCGTCACGGACGTTTTCCAATTCGACGCGCCGGATCTGAATCTTGTTGTCCTTGTCGACGACCAGAACATAGGAACCCGTCTGATCGATTTGCAGCGCCTGCTGCGGCACGAGGAGCGCGCTCACGCCTAAGCCCGCTTCCACCACGACGGTGACAAGCTGGCCCTCCACCAGAACGCCGTCGGCGTTCGGGAACATGGCGCGGACGATGACCGTATCGGTTCCCTGGTTCACCGTCTTGTCGAGGAAGTCGATTTTGCCGGGACTTGGGTAGCGGCTGCCGTCGGCAAGCTGGAGATGGACGACGAACGGTCCGCTCTTGCTCGCCGCCTGCTCGTTGCGAACCGCGAGCATCTCGCGCTGCGAAACGGGAAAGCTGGCGTAGATCGGATCCTGGCTGATGATGGTGGCCAGCGCTCCGCTCGACGGCCCGACGAAATTCCCGACTGACACGGTCGCGCGGCCGATGCGGCCGGCGATGGGCGATGTGATGTCGGTATAGCTGAGCTGCAGCTCCGCTTTTTCCAGCGTGGCTTTTTGCGCCAGCATCGCGCCGCGGGCTTCGCCCTGCTTGGCTGTGGCCAGGTCGAGCGTCGCCTGCGCTGCAACATTGCGCTGCATCAGCTGGGTCTGGCGATCCACTTCGATGTCGGCGAGCTTCAAAGCGGACTCCGAAGTCAGAAGGTTGGCGCGCGCCTGGTCGACGGCGGCCTGATAGAGCCCCTTCTCGATCGCGAACAGAAGCTCGCCGCTCTTGACGTTTGCGCCCTCGACGAAAAGTCGCTTCTCGAGAAATCCGTCGACACGCGCGCGCAGCTCGACCTTTTCCTTTGCTTCGATCCTGCCCGTGAAGGTTGTTGAGGGCTTGATTTCGGTCGCGTTGACCTTGACGATTGTGACAGCGGGCGGAGCCGCAGCAGGCGCCGTGGCGGCCTGCTTGTCCTCGCCGCACCCGGCGAGCGGGAAGACCACCCAAGCGATGGCCGCGATACGACGCAAGAACGACAGATTCTGCATTCCGGCTCCGTTCGTTCACGATCTCAAATCTATCGCGGCAAATCCAGCCTTTGAGTCCTTCGGCGCGAGTCGGGCGTTGGCCTTCCGTTGGCCTTCGGCAATTCTTGGGCGAACGGTAGCGGCCATTCATCGGAATGGTCAACAGCGCCGTGCTCGGACGTCAATTTGCGCGTGCGAGCATTTCATGCGTCCAATTGGAGCAGCAGCGCCATCGCGTTGGGCAAGATCGAGCCGCAGTCGGGGTGCATGGCGACAGACCTGACGACCCGGCCCGGCGGCTTGATCTCCGAACTCCAACAGGCTTTTTTGTCCGGCTTCACGCCAGAGAAAAAATCTGAGGTCGTGTCGATTTTGCCATTATGCCGACGACAAGGCGCGTGGAATAGGCAAACTCAGGGAGCCACTCGATGCGTTACGCCTGCTTGATCTACTACGATCCGAAGGAACTTTTCGGCGGCGGCGCCGAGGCCAATGCAGCCCTCGCCGAATGTCAGGGTCATGATGAGGTATTGAAAGCAGGCGGCAACTTCGTCCTGGGAGAGGCGCTCGAAATGCCGGAGAACGCCATGACGGTTCGAATGCGCGAGGGCAAGATGTCGTCGACGGACGGCCCGTTCATGGAGTCCAAGGAGATGCTTGGCGGGATCGTGGTGATCGACGCCGCCGATCTCAATGAAGCGGTCCGGCTCGCGAGCACGCATCCTATCGCCCGGATCGGCGCAGTCGAGGTCCGGCCCGTCGTTGATTTCAGCGAACCTCGCCCACAATTGTGACCGCAAACGCATCAGACGCCATCGAGGCGGCTTACCGGTCCGAGCGGCGGCGCGTGCTTGCAACCCTGATCCGCCTCCTCGGCAGCTTCGACGCGGCTGAGGAGGCGATGCAGGAAGCGTTTGCCGTGGCCTCGAGGCAGTGGCCGAGGGACGGCGTCCCGGCCAATCCATACGCCTGGCTGGTATCGACCGGCAGGTTTCGGACGATTGATCGGTGGCGGCGGCGCGCGAAGATCGCGGCCGCCCTGCCGGAACTGGCCGCGCTCGCGGAAGTCGATGTTGAAATAGCTGAGCCGGACGCGATCTGCGACGATGAATTGCGTCTTATCTTCACTTGTTGCCATCCCGCGATTCCGCCCGATGCGCGCATCGCAATGACTTTGCGGGA
>JBEVKO010000277.1:0-5917 GCA_040509705.1 Beijerinckiaceae bacterium | reverse complement strand
GGTGCGCGCCGCCCATTCCGCGCGCCGCTCGTTCCAGCGATCCGAACGCGTCTTGGCCCGCTCGCGGAGCGCGGCTTCAAAGGCCGGCCAGAGCCTTTCCTGTTCGGCGGTAAGCTTGAGGCCGGCCTTCAGCGAGGCGATGCGCGCATCGGTGAAAGCGCTGAAGTCCTCGGCATTGAAGCGCGGCGGCGGCGGCGTCCGCCCCGGCGCCGACTGCGGCGCGGGCTGCGCCTGCGCGATTGCGCTGGAAGCGGCGATCAGGCCGGCGGTCAAAAGCATGCGTGATTTTTTCATGTGCAGTTCTCCTTGTGCGCAATGGTCTTCAACAATTGTGGCAATCCGTAGCGGAACCAAATGAAATTTTGGCAACATGAATGGCGCATTAACGCAACGCGTCGGACGTTTCGAGTGGACCGCAATGCAAGTGTGGCGCGTCGCTGCGCGTTTGACCAGTCGTTAGCGAAGTCGGGCAAATGCGCGTGATTTCGACTGCGTGGTGCGGCGTCATGACGATTTGGCCGAAGCGTCGCGCGGAGGCGTATGATCGGTCGCCGGTTCCTTCGGAGGGGACACGCGCGCCAAGCGCGCGCGGAGCTTGCTGCGCGCCGCCGCCCGTCCCGCAGGCTCGATGCGATTGATCTCGGCGCGATTGCGGTCGCGCACCTCGTGCACCGCCGCCAGCACCAGCCCCATCGGAGCGCCGAGACCGACGAGAAGCGCTTCTGAGAGTTGCAGGCTCGCCTCGAAGGTTTCAGGGACCGCCTCGTCGACGCCGAGTTCGTGCAGCTTCCTGGCGTGGGACATGTCGCGGGCGCGTGCGATGATGAGAATGTCCGCACGCTCGCTGCGGATAGCTTCGACGATTCTTTCGATGCTGCTCTGCGGGTTCATCGAGATGACCACGGCGCGCGCATGGGCTAGGCCGCAGCGGCGCAGGAATTCGGGACGGGTCGCGTCGCCGTAGTAGACCGGCTTGCCGGCGTCGCGCCTGGCGTTCACCCGCGCGTGATTGTCGTCGATGGCGTTGTAGGTGATTTTGAACTCGTCGAGCATTGAGGAAATCAGCTGGCCTGCGCGGCCGTAGCCGAGAAGCAGGACGCTGGCCTCCGCATTTTCCGGAGTTTCGAACGCGGCTTCCCGCCGCGGCGGCGCCGCCTTTCGTGGATTGGCGAGCGCGCCAATGCGGGCCATGATCGGCGTCATCGCCATGGTGATCGAGGCGACGAGCAGCCCGACGGCCGCAGCATCGGGCGAAAGCAGTTTCGCCTGGCTCGCGCCGCCCAGCACGACGAAGGCGAATTCGCCGCCGGCTGCAAGAAGCAGCGCCACTTCGATCGAGGCGCGATTTGCGATGGAGAAGAGCCGCGCCAGCGCGTATATCAGAACGCCCTTGATGACGAGCACACCGACAGTCACCGACAGAACGAGCGCGGGACGGCGCACGATCTCGCCGATATCGATGCTCATACCGACGAAGAAGAAGAAAACGCCGACCAGAAGTCCGCGAAACGGCTCGATCGTCACCTCGATCTCGCGGCGATACTCGGTCTCCGCGAGCAGCAGGCCGGCGATGAACGCGCCGAGCGCCATGGAAAAGCCCGCCAATGCGCTGACCTGCGCCGTCGCCGCGACGACCAGGAGGCAGGCCGCCATGAACATGTCAGTCGACTTTTGTTCGACCACGAGACGGAAGAGGGGCCTGAGCGCAAGGCGGCCAACGGCGATAATCAGAACGACCGCGATGACGATCTTGGCGAGGGCGAGGCCAAAACCTCCGGCGGTCTGTCCGCCCTGTTCGCCCTGCACGATGCCGATGGCGAAGAGCAGCGGCAACACGACAAGATCCTGAAACAACAGCACGGCGAAGCTTGCGCGTCCTGCCGTGGACGTGAGCCGCTTCATGCGGGCGAGGACCTCAACGACGATCGCGGTGGAGGAAAGCGCGAGCGCGCCCCCCCCGACGATCGCGGCGGTCGGGCCGAGTCCGATGGCCATGCCGGCCGCAGCGAGCGCTGCGCCGCATGCGATCACCTGCAGGGCGCCCAGGCCGAAAACCAGGCGTCGCATCGTCGTGATGCGCTCGAAGGAGAGTTCAAGCCCGATCATGAACATCAGGAGCACGATGCCGAATTCGGCCACTCCCGCGATGCGCTCGCGATTGGTGACGGCGAACGCCTCCAGTGGCGGCCATTTGGCGGCGAGCGCGCCGAGCGCGTCCGGGCCAAGGATGACGCCGGCAAGCAGGTAACCCAGCACCGGATTGACGTTAAGTCGCGCGACAAGCGGCACGACGACGCCGGCCGTCGCCAGAACGACGACAGCTTCCTTGATCGCGAGGGTCTCAACTGGGCCGGCCATGCGCGAATCCGCCTCCTTGCCCCCATCATGGCCGATGGGGGAGGCGGTTAGAAAGGAGATTTCATGCGCAACTTGGAAAAGACGCCGGACGCGGCGCCAAGCAGCTCAACCGCGCGGCGCCGTGGCTTCGACTGCGGCCTTCTTGCCGGAACAGTCCGAAATCATCCGGCCGACGGTCTCGTTGAAGCCCGAGGTCTGGACCTGCAGCGCATCGCGCTTCGCCGCCTCATTTTTCGCCAGCGTCGGTGTGAAGCTGAAGCGGCCGCCGGAAGAGGCGAGGCGTGCGATCTGGTCGGGACGAAGCGATGCTCGCACCCAGAAGGCGCTGCCGAAGCCCATCGTCACCTGCGCGATATCGACGGGACGTTCGACGAGCTCGAAGCCGCCGCTGGCGATGATCTGCTGTGCGAGCGCCCGCTGCTTTTCCTCTGGCGCTCCGCGAAGCGTCACTTGCAGGAAGATGCGTCCATTGTTCGCGCAGCCGACATTGACGCGCAGGAAATCGGCGTAGCTCTCCATCGAGGTTTCGCGCCAGTCGCTCTGAACGCGAACCGCCGTCCATTGGCGGTCTCCAACGGCCGCGGCGGCCGCGGCGAAGGACGCCGGCGTCGGGGAGGCGGCGGCTTCGCCGGAGGCGAGCGCGTCGCTTCCCGCACGCGGATTGCGGAGAAGCTTCGGAATCGTCGCGCCGGGCGCGGTCACGACCTTCCACGCGGCCAGCGTGTCGTGAGAGATGAAATCGACCTTCTCGTAAGGAACATTGAGCTGCGCCTCGACGAGCCGCTGATCGACTTTCATCTCGCGCGCATAGGCGAGCCATTCCGACAGCATCTTCAGTTGATCGCGCATGTCTCGCACGGTGACGGTGTTATCGAGATTGCGAAAGTAGTCGGCGGTCGGCGAGAATTGATGCACGCCGAAAATGGTTCCGGGCGAAATGCGACGCTCGACGCCCGCCGCCAGGATCGAATTGCACATCGATACGCAGAGGCCGGGCCTCACTTCGATCGCGCCATCCCGCCGCTCGACGAGGCTCGCCGCGATCACCGAGGCCGACAGGCTGCGCAGCTTGCGGCCAAGGAGCCAGCCGGCCCGCACCTTGCCGCCAGGCGAATCGAGAACGACGACCAGCGGCTTGCCGCCGACGCGCTCGCGATCGAGGAATTCCCTGAATCTGTCCGGCGTGTCGCTGACGATCAGGCCAGAGGCCTGGACGACGTCGCAGCGCTTGCACAGGTTCGGCGCGTCGATGCGGCGAAAGCTCATGTCGGGCGCGTTCTGGGCGGCGGCGGGAACGATCCCGGCCGAAAGTGCGAGAATGAAGGCGGTCCAGCGCATGGCGGCGACCTTGGGCTCCTGACGTCCCAAAGATTGTCACGCCGCCCTCGCCGGAGCCGTGTGCGCACGCACAGGACGGAGAGGGTTGCCTGCCCCGGCGCCCGCCCGTAGAAGCCCCTGAGCCCAGAAACAGCCAGGAACGAACGGCCGATGCGCTTCACCGGCACAGCCACCTATGTCGCCACCGAAGATCTGAAGGTGGCGGTCAACGCCGCCATCACGCTGGAGCGGCCGCTGCTGGTGAAGGGCGAGCCTGGAACCGGAAAGACGATTCTCGCCGAGGAAATCGCCAAAGCAGTGGGCGCGCCGCTCATGACCTGGCACATCAAGTCGACGACGAAGGCGCAGCAGGGGCTCTACGAGTACGATGCGGTGAGCCGTTTGCGCGACAGTCAACTCGGCGACGCCCGCGTCTCCGACATCCGCAACTACATCAAGCGCGGCAAATTGTGGGACGCATTCACCGCCGAGGTGCGGCCTGTCCTGCTGATCGATGAGATCGACAAGGCGGATATCGAGTTTCCGAACGATCTCCTGCTCGAGCTCGATCGGATGGAGTTCTTCGTTTACGAAACCGCCGAGACGATCAAGGCGCGCCAGCGTCCCATCGTCGTCATCACGTCGAACAACGAGAAGGAATTGCCCGACGCATTCCTTCGCCGCTGCTTCTTCCATTACATCAAGTTCCCCGACACGGAGACGATGGAGAAGATCGTCGATGTGCATTTCCCGGGCATCAAGAAGCGCCTCGTCGAGGAGGCGCTGAAACTGTTCTTCCGGGTGCGCGAGGCGCCGGGCCTCAAGAAGAAGCCCTCGACTTCGGAACTGCTCGACTGGCTGAAGCTGTTGATGGCCGAGGACATCGGCCCGGAAGCGCTGCGCGAGCGGGACCAGCGCAAGCTCATTCCGCCGCTGCATGGCGCTCTTCTCAAGAACGAGCAGGATGTCCATCTGTTCGAGCGGCTCGCATTTCTCGCGCGACGCGAGGGGGGGCGCTGACGCTGCGGCGAGATGGTCCGGCGGCGATGATCAGGGGGCGATTAACGCGGTCTTTTCCGAATCGCTCGGATTTGACCGGCGATATTCGCGGAACCTTGCGCCAGGGGCGCCATCCTCCCCGTTCCGTTGGGAAGCCCTTTCATGTGGTCGGTCCTGTCCGAAGTCGAGCCGCCCTGGCTGAGGGTCGTCGCATTCCTCGCGCTCGTCCCGCTGATGTGGGTTGCGCTGCTGGCCTGCTTCGTCGCCAATGCCGCGGTCGCGCCCATACTCGTGCGAGCCAAAAGGCGACGGGATCGGGCCTGAGATCCCCGTTCCGCCTGTTCCCTTCCGTATCGCCGCTCAGCTAGATTGATGGCGATGCGTCGGCTGATCCTCTTCCGTCACGCCAAGTCCGACTGGCCCCAGGGCGTCGCCGACCATGACAGGCCGCTCGCGTCGCGCGGTCGCGCCCAGGCGCCAGTGATGGGCGCCTACCTCGCCTCGGAAATGCTTGTTCCCGATCTCGCGATCGTGTCGACGGCGCTCCGCGCGCAAGAGACGTGGCGGCTTGCGTCCGCGGCCTTTCGCGAAGCTGCGCCACAGCGGGACGACAAGCGTGTCTTCGCGGCGCCGGCCGAGCGCCTCCTCGCCATCGCACGCGAGGCGCCGCCCGAGACGCGCGTGCTGGTCATGGTCGGCCACAATCCCGGATTTCATGAAGCGGCTGCAAGGTTCGTCGGGCATGGCGATCGCTATGCATTCGCGCGCATGCGAGCGAAGTTTCCGACCTCAGCGCTCGCGGTGCTCGACTTCGCCGTCGACGGGTGGGGCGACATCGACTGGCGCGCCGGCAGGCTCGATCGCTTCGTGACCCCGAAATCGCTCGGCGGCGAGGACGCTGACTAGAGGCGCAAGCTTCGTCCCCGCGTGCTTTCGCCGCGCCGCTCCCTCTGTCATCAATCGCGGGACGCCACCTGCGATCGGACACGCCATGTCGGTCCTGCAGAAATCGCTTCCCTTCCGGCTTGCGGTCGGCGCTGCGATTCTCATCGCGGTCTATGTCGCGATCGCCTATCTCGTCCTGCCCGCGGCCTGGACGCGCTATGAGCGTCAGCCGGGACTCGCGGGCCGGCCGATGGTGACGCGGACCGCTCAGGGCATTGCGGGCGACCCCATCAATATCGGACTTGTCGGCGACCGGGCCGACGTCGTGAAGGCGATGCGTGAGGCGGGATGGAGCCCG
>JBEVKO010000276.1:0-5455 GCA_040509705.1 Beijerinckiaceae bacterium | reverse complement strand
GTCGCGAGCGTCGGATCGCCGCGCACGCCCGTTTCGCTGTGTTGGATCCCGGAAGCGGGATCGTCGCGAAACTGCGCGGGCATGGTGAACACAGTCGCGGGCTCGGCGAGCATGTTGCCGTAGTCGATGCGCGCCTTCGCCATGTCCACCTGTTCCGGCGCGAGCGCGAGGATGATCGACGTCTCCGCCTCATCGCCATGGCCGCCGAGTTTCTGCGCCATTGTAGCCCGGGTCCGGCGCCCGAGATCGCGGATATGGGCGACCGGAAGCTGCAGCCCGCGATTGAGCAGCGTATCGCGTGCGGCGATGTCCACCGGACCCTCAGTTGAAACGCCGGTGTTGACGATGGCGATTCGGCGGACGCCCTGTTCGAGGAAGCGATCAATGATGTCGCGCAAAACGGCAATGAAGGTGGCGGCGGAGAGGTGTTGGCTGCCGGGATAGCGAATAAAAGCAGGGTAGTAGCCAAAGTCCACCACCGGCGCGATGAGCACGGGGATTGAGGCGGCGACGCCGTCCGCCAGTCCTCGCGCCAGCAGATAGTCCGTCTGCATGGGGAGATGGTGGCCATGCTCCTTGGAGCGCGCGCCAATCGGAATGATGACGGGCTATCCCGCCGCAATGCGTTCGGCCACGACCGGCCAGGCGAGAGTCTCGATCCAGGCTCCGTTCATAGATGGCGCTCCAGGAAATCGCGGACCGTATCGGCCCAGATGGCGGAGCCGCGGCTCTCGAGCAGGTGTCCTTCGTGATTGTTGACGCCGAAGGTGGGGAAGATGCGGGAATACACCGCGCGGCCGTCGGCCGGCAGCGACGACGGAATCTCGAGGGTCGGACGGATCGAATAATCGTTCGCTGCTTGAATGAAAAAGATCGGGCAGGAGACGCGGGCAGCGGCGGCCAGCATCAGCCTGCGCAGGCCAGGCGTGCGGTCCCAGTTCATGGCGGCGCCAGCGAAATCGACGGCGCAGGTGAAGCGGTCCGTCTTGGCGGCGGCGAGCAGCGTGGTCGTGCCGCCGAACGAGGAGCCCATCACACCGACATGCCGGGAATCCACCTCCGGCAAAGCGGAAGCGACATCGAGCGCAGCGATGATATCCGCCGACTCCGCGTCGAGCCTGCGCGCCAGTTCGGCGTCATAGGCATCGCTGCCATATGGTGCCGTCACCTCTTCGCGCCATCCTGGGCCGCAGGAATTGCCGTAGCCGCGACGGTGCGGCAACAAGGATGCGACGCCCCAACTGGCGAGAAGCGCTGCTGTTCCCGGCCGTGAAACGTCTTCCACTCCTTTGTCGA
The DNA here is from genome assembly GCA_040509705.1 of Beijerinckiaceae bacterium. Taxonomy (GTDB): domain Bacteria; phylum Pseudomonadota; class Alphaproteobacteria; order Rhizobiales; family Beijerinckiaceae; genus Terrirubrum. The sequence continues at coordinate 4,159 of JBEVKO010000276.1, read as the reverse complement.
TGCCGCTGCCGTGGTTGGTGATCAAAAGCGGGAACGGGCCCGCTCCGGGCGGTAGATGCAGGTAGCCCTTGAGCGCGAAGCCTGCACTTGCGAAATCGAATTCGCGCGGCGTCATCGCATGGCCGTCGAGCGGCGTGTCGCGCATGCCGGAAGGAAGACCGAGATCGGCCGTCTCGAAGACGTGCCGCTCGAACTTCCCGATCAGCGCGCTCATGCGCTTTCGCACAGCTTCGAATTCAGGACTGGCGGCGCGCGCCGCCATGTCCGCTTCACGCGCGGCGCGATCCGAAAACTGGCATTGCCACGCGACGTCCGGCTCGCCGCTTTCCCCGCCGCCCACGACGATCGAGCCGGCCCTAAGGCCGATCCGGAGCCGCACGGCGCAGGCCGCGCGCCGAGTGGAAAGGACCTCTGACTTGAGCCCCGTCTTTGCAAAATAACTGGTGCGTTCGATGATCGCCATGGTTTCAGCCTGGATGGAAGCAGCGCGCGGCATGTCCTGAGCCGAGCGCCACGAAAGGCGGGTCTTCGCTGCGGCAGCGGGCGTCTGCGCGGGGACAGCGCGGGTGAAAATGGCAGCCGCTTGGGCGATCGAGCGGGCTCGGCACCTCGCCGAGCAGCGGCGGCTCCACAGGACCGCCCGGCATCGGCTCCGGCACGGCCGCGATGAGCGCCATTGTGTAGGGATGACCCGGCCGTTCGAAAATCGCCGCCTCGGTCGCGATCTCGACGATGCGGCCCAGATACATCACCGCGACGCGAGCGCTCACATGACGCACCGCGCCGAGGTTATGCGATACGAAGACCACCGCCAGCGAGAGGCGTTCCTGAAGGTCCGCGAGCAGGTTGAGAATCTGCGCCTGCACGGAAACGTCAAGCGCCGACGTCGCCTCGTCGCAGATGAGCACGGCCGGCTCTACGCTGATCGCACGGGCGATGGCGATGCGCTGGCGCTGCCCGCCGGAGAAGGCGTGAGGATAGCGGCGCGCGGACTCCCGCGGCAGGCCGACGCGATCAAGCAGCTGATCTACTTTTTCGCGCCGCTCGCGCTCGCTCAGGCGCAGAAACCAGAGCGGTTCAGAAATGATGTCGCGCACCGTGAGGCGCGGATTGAGCGACGACATCGGATCCTGAAACACAGCCTGAAGATGCCGGCGTTTCGGCCGCATGCGCGCTTCCGTCAGGTCGGTGACGTCTTCGCCCAGCAGGCGAATGCGGCCCGCTGTCGGCGCGATCAATTTCAGCATGAGACGCGAAAGCGTCGACTTGCCGCAACCGGATTCTCCGACGATGCCAAGCGTCTCGCCACGCCCAACCGCGAGACTCACATTGTCAACGGCGCGCAGCGGCCGGCCGCCCACGACGAAGTCGCGTGTGAGCGCATCGACTGCGATTGCGGAATCGCTCATGACGCCGCCGTCGCTGTCGCCATGCGTTCAGCCGCCAGCCAGCAGCGGACCTGTCGCCCGCCTGGGCCACGCTCTATTGGCGGCGCATCGGCGGCGCAACGGACCAGCCGATCAGGGCAACGAGGCTCAAATCGACAACCCTTCCTGATTTCGCCGGGCGCCGGCATCTGGCCCTCGATCACCGGCAACCGCGCTGCGCGACGCCGCGTCGAGGGCATCGCGGCCATCAGAAGACGCGTATAGGGATGCACAGGTTCGGCGAAGAGCGAGCGCGAATCCGCGGACTCCACCACCTCCCCCGCGTACATGACCGCTACGTGGTCGGCGAGGCGGGCGATCACTCCCATGTCATGGGTGATGAGCAGAATGGCCGAGCCGTGTTCGCGCCGGAGCTTATGCATCAGACCGAGGATCTGCGCTTGAATGGTGACGTCGAGCGCAGTCGTTGGCTCGTCGGCGATCAACAGCTTTGGTTGGCAGGCCATGGCCATCGCGATCATCACGCGCTGGCGCATTCCCCCGGAAAGCCGAAAGGGCGCGTCGTCGTAGCGTGCTTCCGGCGCGGGAATGCCGACCTCATCGAGCAACTCGATGACGCGCCGCCGCGCCGCCGCGCCCCTCAGACCGAGATGCGTCTCCAACACCTCTGCAATCTGGAACCCGATGGTCAGCAGAGGGTTGAGGCTGGTCATCGGCTCTTGGAAGATCATGGCGATCTCCCGGCCCCGCAACTGTTGCATCTCGCTTTCCGACAGAGCCGTTAGGTCGCGGCCGTCGAAACTGATGCGCCCCCCGGTGATGCGGCCCTGCGCGCCGAGCAGGCGGATCACCGAGAGCGCCGTCACCGACTTGCCGGATCCGCTCTCGCCCACGACGCCCAGCACCTGCCCGGCGTCCAGCGACAAGGAGACCCGGCTCAGCACTTCGCGCTGACCGCTTTCGCTTGCGAAGCCGACGGACATCTCCTCGACCCTCAGCACCGGACGTTCCCTCAACGTCCATGAAGCTTGGGGTCGAACGCATCGCGCAGACCGTCGCCAAGCAGGTTGAAGCCAATGATCGTGACGCCAAGCACCAGACTGGCCGCGACCGCGAGTTAGGGGTCCGATCTGAGCGCCGGCAGGCCATCATGGATCATGCGACCCCAGCTCGGCGTCGGCTCCTGGACGCCAAGTCCGAGGAACGACAGCGTTGCTTCAGCCATGATGATGAAGCCGATCCCGACGGAGGCCCGCACGATGAGCGGCGACACGATGTTGGGAAGTAGATGCCGGCGCAGGATTTGTGCCGGCGGCGTGCCCGACACGATGGCCGCGTCCACATAGAGCTCTTGCTTCTGCACCAGCACCAGCGAGCGAGTCAGCCGCGCGATGCCCGGCCACCAGACGCAGGAGAGTGCGACGATGACCGTGGCGAGGCTGGGTCCCAGCACTGCGGCCACGAGGATCGCGAAGACGACCTCCGGAAAGGCCAGCACGATATCCACGAGCCGCATCACCAGGCTGTCTGCCTTTCCGCCGAAATAGCCCGCCGTCATCCCAAGCGTGACGCCGACAAGCAGCGTGATGGCGAGGACTGAAAGCGCAACAGCGAGCGATGTCCGCGCTCCCATCAACAGACGGCTGGCGATGTCCCGACCGAGCTTGTCGGTGCCCAGCCAGTTCACAGCGTCGGGCGGCGCCCAGCTGTTGAGGAGATCGGTGTCATCGAAGGGAAGCGGCGCGATCCATGGTGCGAGGAGTGCGAGAAGCGACACGACGATCACGATCGCGCCGCCGATGACGGCGCCGCGCTGCCGCAGGATCCTGCGTAGCGTTAGCCGCCAGCCGCTCGCATCCATCGCCGGAATCATGCGGCGAGGCCCGCACGGATGCGTGGATCGATCAGCGCATAGAGCACGTCAACCAGGAGATTGATGAGCGCAAAGAACAGCACGAACAGCAGCACCACGGCCATCGCCACCGGATAGTCGCGGGCGAAGATCGAGTCGACGGCGAGTCTGCCGAGACCTGGAATATTGAAGATGGTCTCCACCACCACGGTGTTGCTGAGCAGACCGCCGAAGATGATGCCCGCCGAAGTCACGAGCGGGACGAGCGTGTTGCGGAAGGCGTGGCGCCAGATCACCAGCCGCTCGCGCAGCCCCTTGGCGCGCGCGGTTCGCACAAAATCCTGTTGCAGCGTCTCCAGCATGAAGGTTCGCGCGAGCCTGGCCAGATACGCGGCGCTTGGAATGGCGAGTACAACCACCGGGAGCACCGCCTGGCCAATGGTGCCCCACCCGGCCACGGGCAAAAGATTCAACTTTAACGAGAGCAGATAGACGAGCAGCGTTGCGATGGCGAAATTCGGAATCGACAGGCCGGCCACCAGCACGAGAATGATGAGCGTGTCCGGGTATCGATTGCGATTGAGCGCCGCGACGACTCCCCCCAACGCACCGAGCGGCGCCGCCAGCGCCAGCGCCGCCAGCGCCAGCAGCGGGCTGATCGCAAGGCTATCGCCGATGACGCTCGTCACGGGCTGGCGCACGTATCGAAACGAAAGGCCGAAATCGCCAACGAGGAGCCCGCCGACATAGCGTAGGAACTGCACTGGCAGCGGCTTGTCCAAACCATATTCGGCCCTGAGCCGCGCGGCCATTACAACATCGGCCGAATGATCCGACATCATCACCGACACCGGATCGCCCGGAAGCGTACGTATCGCCACAAAGGTGATCAGCAGCGTCGCGGCTAGGATGGAGCCCA
>JBEVKO010000275.1:0-3551 GCA_040509705.1 Beijerinckiaceae bacterium | reverse complement strand
GGACTCGCCAACGATCTCGACGGCGTCTGGTCCGTCGATCTCATCCGCGCCTTCAAACCAGACCCGCGCGTCTATCGGCTCGCGACGGACGGCTTCGGCCTCAAGACGGATGAACTATGCAGGGTGTCGTCCAATCGATGGGACATCGCCGGCGCGACGGCCTTCGGCATGCGCGCGATCTGGGTCAACCGCGCCGGGCTGCCGCAGGAATATGCGGAGCTCGCGCCGGTTGCGGTGGTGAACGATCTGAACGGAATCGGATGAGCGCGACCGAAGCCGCGCTCATCGGCGAGGTTCAATCCGCCAGCGCAGCGAGAATGCGAACCCAGCTGCGGATGCCCTTATGATACGACGAGAGGTCGTATTTCTCGTTCGGCGAATGCACGCGGTCATCGTCGAGGCCGAAGCCGACGAGCAGCGAATCGAGCCCGAGCGTGCGCTTGAAATCGCCGACGATCGGAATTGAGCCGCCGGTGCCGATCATCAGCGCCTTTTTGCCCCACTCTTCCGTCAGCGCATCGCGCGTCTTGATCAGATCGGGACTGTCATAGGGCAATTGGACCGCGCGCGAGCCCGTATGGCCGATGAACTCGACCTTGCAGTCCGAGGGAATCTGTTCCTTCACAAATTTGCGGAAGCTCTTGCGGATCGCGTCAGGATTCTGATCGCCGACAAGCCGGAACGAGACCTTCGCCCGCGCCTCGCCCGCAATAACCGTCTTGGCGCCTTCGCCGATATAGCCGCCCCACATGCCGTTGACGTCGCAGGTCGGCCGCGTCGAAATCTGCTCGATGAGAAGGCGTCCCTTTTCGCCGGCGGATTTCTTCAGGCCGACGCCGCCAAGGAAGCTCTTTTCGGTGAGCTTCAGCTTCGCCAGATCCGCCTTCACCGACTTCGGCAGGTCCTTCACGCCCTTGTAGAAGCCGGGAACGGTCACGCGGCCCTTCTTGTCGTGGAACGAACCGCAGATGCGCGACAGGATGTGCAGCGGATTCTGCGCGGCGCCGCCGAACAGGCCCGAATGCAGATCGCGATCGGCGGCGCGGACGATGATCTCCTCATAGAGCATGCCGCGCAGCGACGTCGTGATCGCCGGCGTCTTGCGGTCCCACATGCCGGTATCGCAGACCAGCGCGAGGTCGGCCTTGAGCTCATCCTTGTTGGCCTTCACGAACGCCGGCAGGTTGACCGATCCTGATTCCTCCTCGCCCTCGACCATCAGCGTGACGCCGATCGGCAGCGCTCCGGCGACCTTCTTCCATGCGCGGCAGGCTTCCATGAAGGTCATCACCTGGCCCTTGTCGTCGCACGCGCCGCGCGCCGAGATCGCCTTGCGGCCTTTCTCCAGTTCGATGAACTGCGGATCGAACGGATCAGTTTTCCAGAGCGACAGCGGATCGACGGGCTGTACGTCGTAGTGGCCGTAGAACAGCGCATGCCGCTTCCTGGCGCCGTCCTGCCGCCCGACCACGACGCCGTGACCGGGAGTGTCGCGCACGCCGGCGTCAAATCCGATCGAGGCCGCGTCCTTCGCCAGCCATTCGGCGGCGCGCCGGCTCTCGGCCTTGTAGGCGGAATCCGTGGAAATGGAGGGAATGCGCAGGAACTCGAACAACCGCGCGAGCGATTGGTCGAGATCGGCGTCGACGGCTGCGAGAACCTGGTTGATTTGCATATCAGACATGGATGCGCCCGGATTGAGAAGGCGCGACTTAATGCAATCGCAGGCGGCGATGCAATGCTTCTGAAAATCGTCGGCGGAAGGTTTCCGTGCGCAAGCATCACGCCCGCCGAGGCGCAGGGCGGTCAACGGGCCTTACGGTTCGAGCTTGCCGAACAGATGATATTCCGCCGCCGGACCGTGGACGATGAGCGTCCAATGGCTGAAGTCGGCGCTTGACGTGCAGCCGTTGCCGCGACCCTGCAGCACGAGCGTGATTTGCTGGCGCGGACCGGCGCCGGGCGCAAAGACGCCTGCGCCAACAGCGCGAGACGTCAGCTTCCACTCCTTGTAGAGGCCGGGGCCGAGCCCGCCCTCGTCGTCCGTCTGCCCCGGGTCGACTTCAAAGACGGACATCGTCGCCGGCCGCTGCAACGTCAGGGTCCCGCTGCGTCCCGCCTGGTCCTGGAACGAGAAGACAATGCGGTCGCTCAATTGCGCGACCTGCATGTCGTATTCGGTGGAAGGCGTCGCAATTCCCTTCACCGACTCAAGATCTCCCTCGCCGACGAACAGTCGCGCCGTGGGTGAGAAGCGGATGAGGCTGACATCGTGCTGCTTGCCCGCATCGAACTTTTCGACCGTGACGCGGCGCTGCCCTAGATTTGTGCAGAGGCGCAGGCGTGGGCGGAATTCACGCCGGCGAGTGCGAGAATCGCGGCGCCGGCGGCCGCGAGGAGAGGGCTGGCGCGAAGCATCATATCGGTTGTTTTTGCCTCCCCGGCTGCGACCTTGGAACGCGCAAGCTTCCGATTTAAAGAGCTGTTCTCGATATGAGAATGGGAGGCTGGGCTCTCTCAATCAGCGTCATCCCGGATGCGGCGCAGCGCAGATCGGTGCGACGCTGATCCGGGATCCATGCGCGCCAATGTCATTGAACGCTGGTCGCGTCCAAATCAAAAGGGGCCTTGCGGCCCCTTCTCCGTCGCGCCGCGCCTTGCCTCACGCGGCCTTCGAATAAAGCTCCTCGACATACTCCCAGTTCACCAGATTTTCGATGAACGCCTTGAGATAGTCGGGACGACGATTGCGATAATCGATGTAGTAGGAATGCTCCCACACGTCGCAGCCGAGGATCGGCGTCGCGCCATGCACGAGCGGGCTTTCGCCGTTCGGCGTCTTTGAGGCGATCACCTTGCCGTCCTTCACAGCGAGCCACGCCCAGCCAGATCCGAATTGCGTGACGCCGGCCTGAGTGAAGTCTTCCTTCATCTTCTCGACCGAGCCGAAGCCATCGACGATCGCCTTCTCGATCTTGCCCGGAATCTTGCCGCCGCCGTTGGGCTTCATCCATTTCCAGAAATGCAGGTGATTGTAGTGCTGGCCTGCATTGTTGAAGAGGCCGGCGTTCTTGCCGAACGAACCCTTGACGATCTCTTCCAGGCCCTTGCCCTCCCACTCGGTGCCCTTCAGCAGATTGTTGCCATTGTTCACATAGGCGAGATGATGCTTGTCGTGATGATATTCCAGCGTCTCCTTGGACATGTAGGGCTGAAGGGCGTCATGGGCGTAGGGAAGGTCGGGGAGGCTGAAGGACATGGAAATAACTCCTGAGGGAACCCGGCGAGGGCGCGTGATGATCCGCTCGGCCGATCGCCCGGAACCTAGTCACCTCGCTCAGCGCCCGCAAGTTTTTGCAAGGAGCGCCTTACCTTATCCATTTGGCCCTGTTGGACCAAAGCGTGCGGCGATGTAGAGTTGGGCTGAGATGGCGACCCTCCTTTCGACGATCCTGGGCCTCGCGCTCGCGTCGGCGGGTGCGATTGTGCTTTTCCTGGGCTATGACGACAGAAGTCCCGCGCTGGTTCCCGCTGGCGCGGTCGGGCTTGGC
>JBEVKO010000274.1:0-14338 GCA_040509705.1 Beijerinckiaceae bacterium | reverse complement strand
TCGCGCGCGTCGAATCCATCAGGACCGACATCGCCGCCGCGAGGGAGTCCGCGTCGCCTGATCTAAAATGAAGCCCGTTGCGGCCGTGCGCGATGGCTTCGGCGCCCGAGCCGCGGCGCGGCGACGGCTCATTCCTCTTCGTCGGGCGGCTGTCGCCGGAGAAGGGCGCCCGTCTGTTTTGCGAGGCGGCGCGTCGCACCGGCGTTGCGGCAAGATTGGTCGGAGACGGGCCTCTGCGACAGGAATTGCAGCGCGACTTTCCGGAGCACGCGTTCGCAGGCTGGCGCAACGTCGCCGAGGTCGCCGGCGAAATGCGAGGGGCGCAGGCGTTGGTGTTTCCGTCGGCGCTCTATGAAGGACAGCCTTTGGCGGTGCAGGAAGCTCTGGCCCATGGCTGTCCGGTGATCGCGAGCGACGCCGGCTCGGGCGCCGAAGCCATCGCGCACGGCCGCAACGGGCTTCATTTTAGATCAGGCGACGCGGACTCCCTCGCGGCGGCGATGTCGGTCCTGATGGATTCGACGCGCGCGAACGACATGGCGCGAGCGGCGCACGAGGATTACTGGCGTGCTCCGCTCACGCTGGAGCGTCATCTCGATGGCGTGTGGGCGGTCTATCGCGCCGCGATGATCGAACCGGCGGGGATGACTGCGGCGGCGGGCTGAAATGGCTGCGACGCCGCAATAGGTGCGCGCGCCGCGCGCCGCTTCATCATCGCAAAAGCGGCCATCATCCCCCAGATGAGGCCGATCAGCATGTTGAGATGTCGCCACGTATTTGTGTCGATCTGAAAGCCTTGCATGAACTGCACGAACAAGGCGCACCACACGGTGATCGCCTCGCGCCGCCACGGGCTCCGCTCCATAGCCTGGCGGAAGCCGACCACGCAGGTCGACGCGATGAGCGCGAGGTAGGCGACGCCGCCGGCCCAGCCGAAATTGGCGAAGCCGTTCACATAGACGTTGTGCGGGTCTTCCTTGAAGATCTTGCCATATTGCAGAGGAACCAGGCCGAGCGGATTGTCCAGCAATAGCGGCAGCGAGTAGAGAATCTTTCCGAAGCGACCGGTTCGGCCCTCGTCATAGCTCTGCGTGACGCGGGCCCGCTGCTCGAACACGTCGCGGATGTCATCGATTGAAAGGATCGCCGCCACGCCGAGGACGAAGACGATTGCCGCCGCCACGCCCAATAGCACGAGGCGGCGCGACTTCTCAGGCTCAGTCGCACGGGTGAGAATCACCAGCATGATCGCCGCTGCCGCAAACGCCACCCAGGATCCGCGCGAGAAGGACAGGAAGATCATGGCGACGACGAGCAGGAATGCTATGGCGCGCCACCAAACGCCGCGCCGCTCGCCGATCAGAACATCCTGCATGAGCAGCATGGCGGGAAAGATCAGAAAGGAGCCGAAAACGTTGGGGTCGCGGAACGTTCCCGAGGCGCGACCTTCATAGACGCGAAAATGAACGGCGAGCCCGGCGATATCCAGATATCCGATGAGTCCGATGAAGCACGCGATCACCGCTGAGATGATCGAGGCGTTGCGGATGATATCCAGACGCCTGCTCGTCTGCACCTGAATGATCATCGAGAAATAAAAGCAGGTGCAGGCGAGAAAAAAGATCGTGACGATGTAGCGCTGGGGAATGAAGTCGTCGATGTCCTTCATCAGCGCGGCGAGTCCCCCAACGACATATATGAGGGTCAGGATGATCATCGGCGACAGCGGCCAGTTCAAACGTGCGCCGCTCGTGACGACGGCAATGGCGCAAAGGATGAAAGCGACGTTGTAAGGGCCTTCGAACACGACGAATGCGCCGGTGAAGACCAGCAACCCCAGCAGGCTGTTGTTAAGTCCGAGCAGGACGGGATGCGGGCCATACGGCCAACGCGGCGACGAGGCCTCGGACAGCATCGCGGGTGGGGCTGTCGGCGTCATCAGGCGTTCTGACTAATACGCGCTTTCGGTCTTCAGCAGCGCGAATGGCGTCTTGAACAGAATGTAGAGATCGAAGAAGAGCGACCAGTTCTCGATGTAGAAGAGATCGTGTTCGACGCGCCGCTGGATCTTTTCCTGCGTATCGGTCTCGCCCCGCCAGCCGTTGATCTGAGCCCACCCCGTGATGCCGGGCTTCACCTTGTGACGGGCGAAGTAGCCATCGACGACGTCGTCATAGAGCTTGTTCGCCGCCTTGGCATGAATTGCGTGCGGACGCGGGCCAACCAGCGACAAGTTGCTCTTGAAGACGACGTTGAAGAGTTGCGGCAGTTCGTCGATCGATGTCTTGCGGATGAAGCGTCCGACGCGAGTCACGCGCGGGTCGTCCCTCGTCACCAGTCTCGACGCCGTGGCGTCGGCGGCGTCGATGTGCATCGAGCGAAACTTGTAGACCTCGACAAGCTCGTTGTTGAAGCCGTATCGGCGCTGCTTGAAGAAGATTGGGCCGCGCGAGTCGAGACGCACCGCGATTGCGGCCGCCAGAAGGATTGGCGAGGTCGCGATCAGCAGGAGCGCCCCCACGATCTTGTCGAACAGCCACTTCAGCACGACGTCCCAGTCGGCGATGGGGCGATCGACGACATCGATGACCGGGACCGAGCCGATATAGGAGTAAGAGCGGGGTCTGAATCGGAGACGCGAAGTATGCGCCGACAGGCGAATGTCGATCGGCAGCACCCAGAGCTTGCGCAGCATCGCCAGGATCCGACCTTCCGCCGAGATCGGGACGCTGAACACGATCAGATCGACGCGCGTGCGCCGCGCGAACTCGACGAGATCGTCAACGCCGCCGAGCTTGGGATAAGCCGCGACGATGTCGGGCGAGCGCTCGTCGGCCCGGTCGTCGAAGACGCCGAGAATGCGAACGTCGCTGTCGGGTTGCGCCTCGATGGCCCTGATCAGCTGTTCACCCGGCGCCCCGCCGCCGACTATAACGGTGCGACGGTCGAGCCGCCCGATGCGGGTCAGCTTGCGCACGAAGCTCGCTACGATGATGCGCTGGAGCAGGATGAGCGCGAGGCCGCTTGCGAACCAGAGGGCCAGCCAAGTTCGCGAGTAGGAGGTGCCGATTTTCAGGAAGAACAGCGCAGCCAGCGCAGCGAGGAACACGAAAGTCCAGCAGGCGAAGATTCGCACGCCCTGCGAGCGAAGCGACCGCAGCGTAGGAGGGTTGTAGCCCTGCATCGCTTCCAGCGCGAAGACGACGAAGGCGCCGACCCCGAGCGATGCGAGAAGATAGCCGTTGCTGAATTCGCCCGGATGGATCGGCAGGAGGGCGTAAAGAACAAGCCCCGCTCCTGCAACGATGAGGAAGTCGGCGGCGCGAATCAGGCCCGAGAGAACGGCGGCCGAATAGGATGGCTGGAGCGGGAGGTTGGCGATGCGCTCAGCCAGCGCCGAAAGCCGGATCGGCTCGGCCTCGCGCGTCGCGGATGCGGGCGCCGACTCAGCTCGCATCAGGTCGTGGACTGTAAAGCCGCTCATACTTGGTTACTGGGCGCCAAACTATCTTCCTACGTAGCGCCTGCCGTCGGGCCATGCGCACCGCAATGCTTGAATTGTTTTGGGAACCAAGCGTTAGCGTTGAAGAGTCACGGAAGACTTAACGAGGGCTGGCCAAGTCGCGCGCATCGAGGGCGGCATAGTAGCCGTCCAGCATGCCATCTATCATCGCCGCTACGCCGAAATGGCGCTGGACATGCGCGGCGATGTCAGCCGCCTCTGCGGCCCGCTGCTCGGCCGGCATGGTGAGCATGCGGGCGAGCGCCTCTGCAAGCGCATCGACATTGCCAGGCGGAACAAGCCGGCCCAACTCGTCGCCGAAGACGGCGGGAATTCCCCCGACCGCCGTCGCGACCATCGGCTGGGCGGCGCCGGCGGCTTCGAGCACGACGTAGGGAAGCGATTCCGCCCGCGACGGCACGACGATCATCCTGCCGGCGGCGAGCGCCTCCCGTATCGGTCGGGCGTTGAGAATTCTCACCTTGTCGCTGAGACCGAGGCGCGCGATATCGCCCTGCAACTTGGCGAGATCGGGCCCGGAGCCCACCATCGCGACCGTTGGCGTGCGGCTGAGCCGGTCGCGCACCTTAGCGATCGCCGGGAAAAGGATGTCGAGACCCTTCGCCTCCCGGAATTCGCCCACATAGAGGATGTCGCTGGCGTCGGGCTGACGGGTTATTGGCGCAAATTCATGCGGATGAATGCCGTTATTGACAACCCGCGCCAACGGCTTCGGGCGCCCGACATAGTGCGTGTAGCGCTCGCGCACATAGTCGCTCTCAAACAGAAAGATATCGGTGCGCCGCTCGAGCGCACTTTCCGCGCGCATGTAGACCCAGTGAATCCAGCTCCCCGGATAGTAGTTCAGGCTTCCGCCATGGGGCGTGTAAGCGCGAATGGGCCGGTCAGGCCCGTGCGCCGGCGCGGCCAGCCTGCCATAGAGGCCGCCCTTCGACCCGTGACAATGCACGACATCGGCGTGCGAGGACCGAATGAAGGCGCGAATGGCCCGCAACGCCGAGACGTCGGACGGACTGGGATTGCGATCCATCGGGATGCGACGCAACCCCAGCCGTAGCGTCGGCGCCAGCGCCCGCAGCAGGCTTTCTGAATGCGCGTTGCCAGGATTTGAATCGCAAAAGATTCCAACATCGTGGCCGCGTTTGACCTGACCTTGCGCGAGGTCGATGACATGCCTGAAGAGTCCGCCGAGCGGGGCTCTGAACACATGCAGAATCCGCAGCGGATTGCGGGGGGCGTCGGCCATGCTTGGGCCAGATCTCAGAGCCAGCGTTCGCGGATGACGATGGTGTCTCCGGGCCGGATCGGTGTCGTAATCGGAACGGCCCCTGTCACCGGCGTCCCGTCGATCATGCGTGTGATTTCGGCCAGGCTCTGATAGGCGCGCGGCGAAAAGCCGCCGGCGATGGCGACGGCGTTCTGCGCCGTCATGCCGGCGATGTAGGGGAACTGTCCCGAACTGTTGACCTCGCCAAGGATGAAGAAGGGCCGGTAGGTGTCGACTTCGACAGATACGCGCGGCTCGCGCAGATAGCCCATCCGCAGCCGCCCTTCGATCTGCTTCTCCAATTCCCGCGTTGTGCGTCCGGCCGCCGGCGTGTCGCCGATCAGCGGCATGGCGATGCGGCCATGCGCATCGACGCCGTAGATGTTCGAGAGCGAATCCTGGCCGAAGACGATGATCCGCAGCTTGTCTCCGCTCGCCAGCCGATAGCCGTTGAGCGGATCCTGATCGAGGAGGGCGCTGGGCGCCATCGGACGCGCGGCGCAGCCTGCAAGAATTGCGGTGGATATGCTGGCGACTATGGCGAGGCGGCGGGTGAACATGGCGAACCGGAAATGTGATCCGGACTTTGATTGGTCATGGTTAATAAAGTCCGACGATGGCGCGGCGACGCGCCATCGGAAAAGCGAGGTAGCTTAACTGCCCGGAAACCCTAACAGGCTGTAATCCGCTGCGTTGCGGTCTTGCAGTAAAGAGATAATTGTGGCGGGCGGTCAGCCGCTGGTCGGCGAAATGGATCTGGGCGGGCTCTGGCGCGCGGTTGTCGCGCGCCGGCGCGCGATCCTGTTGCCGACGCTGCTCCTGACCGCGGCGGCGGCGGTCTTCGTCAATGTCGTGTCGCCCCGCTACGCCGGCGAAGCGCGCGTGCTGCTTGAAAGCCGGGTTAGCTATCTCAGCCGACCGGACCGCGGCGATCGCGACGGGGGTTCGGCGAACGCATTCGATTCAGAAGGCGTGCAGAGCCAGATCCAGGTCGCGATGTCCAACGATCTGGCGCGCGAGGCGATCAAGCGTCTTAAGCTGATAGGCAATCCAGAGTTTGATCCGTCCGCTTCGGCGTTCAACGTCCTTGGCCGCCTGATGGCCCTGTTCGGCCTCGCCAACGATGTCACCGACAAGCCGGTGGAAGATCGTGTGCTGAAGGCCTACTACGACAAGCTTTCGGTCTATCCAGCCGGCAAGTCTCGCGTCGTGGCGGTGGAGTTCTCATCGAAGGATCCCGAACTTGCGGCAAAGGGCGCCGATACGATCGCGGAACTTTATCTGGATGCCGTAGCCAGCGCCAAGAAGGATCTTGCGCGATCAGCCGGCGCCTGGTTGTCGCCCAATATCGATGACTTACGCCGTCGCGTCAGGGAAGCCGAAGCGAAGGTGGAGGAATTCCGCGGGCGCAACGGACTGTTCGTCGCCGGTCGCGACACGACCTTGCCGCAGCAGCAGCTCGCCGACGCCTCCACTCAGCTCACCCAGTCGAAAACCCAGCGGGCGGACGCGCAGGCGAAGGCGCAGATCCTCCGCGACATGATCCGCAGCGGCCGCGTATTCGAGATCTCCGAAGTTTCCAACAACGAGCTCATTCGCCGCCTGATCGAGCAGCGGGTAACTCTTCGCGCGCAGTTCGCGCTCGAGTCCCGCACGCTCGGCTCAGAGCATCCGCGCATGAAGGAGCTCAGCGCCCAGATCGCCGATGTCGAGGGCCAGATCCGCAGCGCCGCCGAACGCACGGTGCGCGGCATCGAAAACGAGGCCAAGGTCGCCGCGGCGCGCGTCGCGCAGCTGAGCGCCTCGCTCGACGAGCAAAAGCAGCGCTCGACAGAGGTGCTCGAGAACGATGTGCAGCTGCGCGCGCTCGAGCGCGAGGCGCGCACGCTGCGTGATCAGCTTGAATCGTATCTCGCGAAATACCGGGAAGCGGTGGCCCGCGACACCGACAACGCCGAGCCTCCGGATGCTCGCATCATTTCGCGCGCCGTCGTTCCGACGAGCCCGGCCTTTCCGAAAAAAATTCCAATCATCCTGCTTACCGCGCTGTCTTCGCTCATGATCTGCGGCATGATCGTGCTGGCGCGTGAGCTTATGGGCGCTCCCGCGCCGACGGCTTTGGCGCAGAGTGAAAGGAGCGGCTGGACCCGAGTCGCTGCAAGCCCAGCGCCGCGCGCCGTTGCGACCTCCGAGCCAGTCTTTTCAGGCCCGCCGCCGGCGTCGGCGCGCGAAGCGTTGAACCTGCGCATCGATGCGCTGCGCAAGGGCCGGAAATGCCGCTGCGTCGCCGTGATCGGCGCCGATCGCACCTATTCCGGAAAAGTCGTCACCGACATCGCAGAGGATCAAGCGGACGCGGGGCGGGTCGTGCTTCTGACCCTCAGCGACGCAATCGCGCCGATCGGCGACGACGATACGGGCTTCACCGACCTGCTGTGCGGCGACGCCGGATTCGCCGAGGCCATTCGCCGCGTCAGAAGATCCGACCTGCACGTCATTCCGCACGGTTTGGCCGCGATCGCCGACGCCTTCGACGACAGTAGCGCGCTCGATATGGTCTTTGCAGCGCTGGCGCAGACCTATCGGCTCATTGTGATCGACGTTCCTTTTGCGCTCCCAACGGGCATTCGCGACGCGCTCCTCGAACATGTCGATCAACTCGCGATCCTGTGCCGCTCGGCGACGCCGGACGAGTCGACGGTCCGTCTATTCCATGCGTTGCGTCATGCGGACAGGCCTGACCCGTGGGTGGTGCTTCTCGACGACGAAGGCGAGGACGTGCGCTCGGCCGCCTGATCGCCTCTATGGTTCGGCGCTGCGGCGCACAAACCGCTGGACGAGGCGCGCGAGACGACTGTTCTGCTTGACGATGCGTTTGGCCGCGGCGCGCGCCTTGAAGATCGTGGCCGCGGCGACGCCGCTCGCGGTGCATCCGAGATAAGTGTCGAACATCGGGATGGCGACGTCGCAGTAGGCGCGCTTGTAGCGCGCATCGCCGACGCCGAGATCGAAGGATTGCACGCCGCGGTCGGAGAGGCCCGCGACGAGATGGCGGAGCAACACGTCGCCCGGGCTGCATTTCGACACGTCCGGCGCATCGTCGAACGAGGTGAACATTCCTGAGAAGCGCGCATCGTCCTCAGCGCCGCCAAATACCGCGAGTATTCGCTCGCCGATCGACAGCGCATGAAGCGCGATGGCCGGCTGGCCGCTTTGAATTCCCATCAGCGCGGCGCGGCGCAGAAACTCTTCACCGCCCGGCTCGGCGAACGGGTTCGGCAGCCCCTGGCTGCGAAAGCGCGCCGCTTTCTGGCTGAAAAACGCATCGAGCGCCCTGAACGCTTCATCCTGCGTCGCAGCGCGCCAGATCCTGACGCCGCCCAAGCCCGCAAGCTTGCGTTCCTTGCTGCGCAGCTTTTTGCGCGCGTCGCCGTTGAGGATGCGCGCGATCATGGCCTCGCCGCCGCCGATGAGAGCGCGTTCCCAGGCGCGGTCGGGCGCCGCGACAGCTCCGACGTCGCAGAAAGGATGCGGCGCCCCGTCCCAGACAGCGGGTTGATTGATGAGCGCGAAGGCGTCTGCGCGAACGGCGCGAGCCACGGTCCTTAGAAAGCGCTCGGTTGAAATCCGTTCGGCGAAAAGCGGGCCGGAGTTTGCGACGAGCGGCATGTTGAAGCTCGAATGCGCGTCGCCCGGCCATCCGAGGATCGAGAGTCCAGCCCTTCGCCGCAAGGAGAACGGAAATAGCGACATGGCGCCGCCGCCCTCGGCGAGTCCGACCGCGATGACGGGAGACGCGCCCTGCGCGCGACCTTGTGTCGCGAACCAGCTTGCAACCCAATCAAAGCGCTGAAACAGGCGTCCGGGATTGAGCTGCTCCAGACCCCGCCAAAGGGATTCAGCTCGCGCAAGATCGCGCTCGATGGCGACGAACGGCATGGCGTCGACGCCGGTTTGGGTCCGGCTTGCAAAATCAGGCGTGCGAAATGGCGCAGTCATGGGATCTGCGCCACTCTAGCGCGGGAGTTCTTTCAATCCTGTTTCGGTTCGCCAACCAGTTGTTGAGGCTTCGCGGCCATTCTGCGGGGATGACGCTGAAGCAGAAAATCATCGGAGCCGGATTGGCGGTGGGCCGGACTCCAGGAGTGGCGCGGCTTGCGCCATCCTCGGTGCGCGGGCTTGGCGCCATCCTGATGTTTCATCACGTTCGACCCTGGGCGGACGACGCGTATTCGCCGAACCGGGAGCTTGAAATCACGCCGGAATTCTTCGGGGACGTAATTCAGCTTCTGAGGCGGTTGGGCTGGATCGTTGTTTCACTTGATGAAGCCGTTCAGCGCGTGAAGGCGGGCAAGAGCGATCGCCCGTTCGCCGCGCTGACCTTCGACGACGGGTATCGCGACAATTTCGCGTGGGCGCTTCCGGTGATCGAGCGGGAAAAGGCGCCGATGACCCTGTTCGTCGCGTCGGGATTCATGAATCGAAGCGCCTGCCTCTGGTGGCTGGATATTGAAGAAGCCATCCGTCGCGCCGCTATCATCGACGTTTCGCCGAACGGCCATCGCATCGCGATGGAATGCGCGACGGCTGCGCAGAAGGAACGCACGGCGTTGAGGCTGCTCGACATCTTGCGGCAAAGTCCACAAGACGAGGTCGACCGCATCGCGAACGACCTCGCTCACCTCTACCGCTTTGACCGTCGCGAACGCGTGGACAGCCTTTGTCTTGACGCCAAGGAGGTTGCGCAGATCGCCACGCACCCGCTGGTGTCGATCGGCGCGCACACGCGGACCCATCCCATGCTGGCGACAGTCTCGCTGGAGCGGGCGCGCGGTGAAATCGTGGCGGCGAAGGCGGAACTCGAAACGCTGATCGGCAAGCCGGTGCGGCACTTCGCCTATCCGATCGGCGATGCGCGCAATGCGGGCCCCAGGGAATTCCTGCTCGCCCGCGAGGCGGGCTATGCGAGCGCGTTGACGATCCGTCCCGGCATGCTGTTCGCAGAGCACGCGGAGCATCTGACGGCGCTGCCGCGCCTCTCTATCAACGGCCGCTTCCAGTCGATCCGCGACGTCGAATTTCTCCTGTCGGGACTGCCCTTCGCGATGTGGAACCGTTTCCGTCGCGTCAACGCAGCATGAGGCCCGACTAGTCCGTCTCGTCGGCGCTGCGCCGCTCCATCCAGCGGATGAGCGGGAATAGCGGCAGTCCCCAGGCGAGGCCCGCAACGGCGTAGAACACCATCTGCCACCCCTTCGACAGGTCGAGCATGACCCTCGGAACCATCGCCGTAACGATGAGCGCATAGATCGCGACAAACAGGATCATCACGATTGTGCCGACGAGTTTGCGCTGGCGGCGCTTCATGGTGGAGTGGACCTGCGTCGAAGGCGCGCGGTTGAGGCGCGCGGCGGCGCGGACTATGGAGTTGGGGAGGGCGGGGAACAACCCCGGAATGGGACAACATGGCGCCTGCGGCTGGCATCGCTCTGGACCGTCCGGCCGAACGCGCCGCCGATCGGCTGGCGCCGGTCAGGCTCTGGCTGTGGATCACGGTGGCGCTCGTGCTTGCGATGATCGTCGTCGGCGGGGCCACACGCCTGACGGGCTCCGGCCTCTCCATCACCGAATGGCGTCCGGTCACCGGCGCGATCCCGCCGCTCAGCGCCGCGGACTGGCTGGCGGAGTTCGAGCGCTACCGCCAGATCCCGCAATATGAACTCATCAACAAGGGCATGACGCTCGATGATTTTAAGTTCATCTACTGGTGGGAATGGGGCCACCGGCAGCTCGGCCGGTTCATCGGCGTCTTCTACCTCGCGGGCTTCCTGTGGTTCTCGTTGCGGCGCATCGTCAACGCGCGCACGTCCGTGCTTCTGTTCGGGATGGGCCTTCTGCTCGGACTGCAGGGCGCCATCGGCTGGATCATGGTCGCGTCGGGATTGCAGCCCGGCATGGTCGCCGTCGCGCCGGTGAAGCTGACCCTGCATCTCGTATTCGCATCGCTGTTCCTTGCATCGCTGGTTGCGATGGCGACGGCGATGACGCCGCCGCGCGCGACTGAATTTCCGGCTTCGGCGGGATTGCGCGCCGGCGCATGGTTGCTGATGCTGCTCGTCTTCATGCAGATCAAGCTCGGCGGCCTTGTCGCCGGCTCGCGGGCGGGGCTGGTTTACAACACCTGGCCTCTCATGGATGGCGAACTCATACCCTCGCTGCGGGCGTTGTTCGCCGGCTCGCCGCTCATCGAGAACTTCGTCGACAATGCGATCCTCGTGCAATTCAATCATCGGCTCGGCGCCTATGTGCTGCTGGCGGCCGCGATCTGGCATGCGCTCGCCTCATCGCGCGGCAGCGCCGGCTCCTCCTTCGTGCGACGCGCGCGCGCCGTTGCATTGCTCACGGTTGTCCAGGGTGCGCTGGGCGTTGCAACGCTTTTGCTTGCGGTGCCGCTATCGCTCGGCCTGGCGCATCAGGCGCTGGCCATGGCGCTGCTCATCATGGCCGTCGCGCATGTGACGCGCGGCGGCGGCTGGCGCGTCCAGGCGCTGACTTAGATACGGCTTTGTCATTCCGGGGCGCGCCGCCGACCCCCCCTATGACGGGCCGTGAGGACGTCCGCTCAAACACAACCCCAACCATCACGCCGCCAGCGCCTGATCGAGATCGCCGATCAGATCGGCGGGATCCTCGAGACCGATCGAAAGCCGCACGACCGGCGCGCCGGCGCCGGCCCTGGTCTTCTGCTCGTCGGTGAGCTGGCGATGCGTGGTCGACGCGGGATGGATCACCAGCGAGCGCGTATCGCCGATGTTGGCGAGGTGCGAGAAGAGCTTCAGGTTCGATACGAGCTTGACGCCAGCTTCGTATCCACCCCTGAGGCCGATGGTGAAGACGGATCCCGAGCCGGCCGGAACATATTTCTTCGCAAGGTTGTGGTAGCGGTCGCCCGGCAGGCCGGGATAGCTCACCCATTCCACCGCCGGGTGCTTGGACAGATGGGTCGCCACCACCATGGCGCTGTCGCAGTGGCGCTGCATGCGGAGCGGCAGCGTTTCGATCCCAGTCAGAATGAGGAACGCGTTGAAGGGCGACAGCGCCGGCCCGAGATCGCGAAGGCCGAGCACGCGCGCCGCGATCGCGAAGCCGAAATCGCCGAACGTCTCGCCAAGAACCATTCCGCCATATTCAGGCCGGGCCTTCGACAGGAATGGATATCGATCGTCGCCCGCCCATTTGAACTTGCCGCCGTCGACCAGAACGCCGCCAATCGAGTTGCCGTGGCCGCCGAGGAACTTCGTCGCCGCGTGCACGATGATGTCGGCGCCGTAGTCGATCGGCTTGCAGAGGTAGGGCGTCGCCATGGTGTTATCCACGATCAGCGGAACGTTTGCCTTTCGTGCGATATTCGCGATCGCCTCGAGGTCGACGATGACGCCGCCCGGATTGGCGATCGATTCAACGAAGATCGCCTTGGTGCGTGGCGTCACTGCGTTCTGGAATGTCGAGATATCGTCGACGTCGGCGAACGCGACGTTCCAGCCGAAGCTCTTGAACGAGTGATTGAACTGATTGATCGAGCCGCCATACAGCTTGTTGCCCGCGATGAATTCGTCGCCGGGCTGCAGCAGCGTGTGAAAAGCGAGAAATTGCGCCGCATGCCCGGACGCGACCGCGAGAGCGGCCGTTCCGCCCTCGAGCGCAGCGACGCGTTCCTCCAGCACGGCGTTGGTCGGGTTGCCGATGCGCGAATAGATGTTGCCGAACGCCTGGAGTCCAAAGAGCGAAGCGGCGTGGTCGACATCGTCGAACACGAACGAGGTTGTCTGGTAGATCGGGGTCGCACGCGCGCCCGTCGCCGCGTCAGGGGAGGCGCCTGCGTGGATGGCGAGAGTGGCGAAACCGGGCGAACGGTCTGTCATCGAATTCTCCGTTGAAACATCTGGACTGCAGGCTACGAGAGTCGCCACGAGAGGGCCTTGCGGTCCTCTCGATTTTCCGTTGACACGGCCTTGATTGTCAAACAATTCGTTCGTTATACAGAACGAAGTTTGGCGTCAACCCGGCCGATTCCCATACGCCACCGTGCCGGTTGAGCCGCACCTAACAATTTTACTCACGCTTTTGGAACTTTTTCGAGGTTCGCCCATTGGCGGCCTTTTAGTTTTTGTTACCTTGGACTCGACCCCGGGGGGGACCAATGCGCAGAAGCGTGAGCGGACTATTGTTTGGATTGGCCGCGGGGCTGCTTCTGGCAGGGCCGGCGTCAGCCGTCACCCTCTCCGAGAACGGGGCGGTGGCGCATCTCCAGGGCACGTTCGAGAACGGCGACGATGAGGCCTTCGAGCAGTTCTTGCTCCGGCCCCGCGCTCAGCGCCTGCGGGTCCTCTATCTCTACAGCTATGGCGGCAAGATCGCGCCGGCGGCGAGGATCGCCGAAATGGTGCGCCGGGCCGGAATGACGACGGCGGTCGACGCAACGCGCGCCGTCTGCGACAGCGCCTGCACCCTGGTCTTCGCCGCGGGCGTGCGCCGCCATTATGTCGGCGGCGACCAGGTCTTTGAAGGCACCTCGAGCCGGACCGGCCTTGGCTATCACCCGGCGCGGCGCCAGGTGAACATGGTCGAAGGCTCGCACCTGAGCGAAGGCGGCTCGAACGTGCTGAAGGCGGTCTATGCGCGGATGGGATCGCACGCCGCCGCCGAGATGCTCAGCCGCGCGTCGATCAACACCGTGTACCGGCCGTCCGGCGCTACAGCGTTGAAGCTGAAGCTTGCGACGTCGCTGGCTGCGCCGCTGTAGGGGCGGCGGCGTCGCGCAGAGCTACCCCCGCGAAATAGTCAGTTTCTGGTAGCCCTTGGTCGAGAGCGCCGGCCGCTTCGCCGAGAGGATGCGCGAATTGATGCCCTGCCAGCTGATCTCGCCCGAGAGCCGGCCATATTCGATCTTCGGGCAGCGATTCATGATCACGGTGAGGCCGGCGGCTTCCGCGCGCGCCGCGGCTGCGTCGTTGCGGACGGACAGTTGCATCCAGAGAATTCTTGGAGGCGGCTTCATCGCCAGCGCCTGGTCCGTCAGGGGGCCCGCCGCCTCTGAATTGCGGAAAATTTCGACGAGGTCGACGGGAAACGGGATCTCGGCGAGCGAAGCGTAGGCCTTCTCGCCCAGCAGTTCCTGGCTGGCGAGGCCCGGATTGACCGGAACCATTCGGTAGCCGCGCTCTTTGAGATATTTGAAGACGATGTAGCTCGGACGCGCGGGATTGTTGCTCGCGCCGACCAGCGCAATTGTTTTCACACTGGTCAGGATGCTTCTGATCAGCGCGTCATCGTAGGAATCGTGGTGGGCCATCAGGTTCGACTTGCGGAATGCGCCGTCTTCGTAACGGGTTTTGCGTCGCGCGCAATCGCGCGCTGAAGGAACGAAGTCCTCGCGCGCGTGAGCGGATCGCGCGGCAACATACGTTCGCCATCGTGGCGTGTTCTGATGCAGCGCAGAACGACCGGTCCCGGCTGTTCAAGCAAGGAGATGCGTCATGTGCGATTAT
>JBEVKO010000273.1:0-7236 GCA_040509705.1 Beijerinckiaceae bacterium | reverse complement strand
CTGCGGCAACTCACGGGCGACTATGTTGCGCGCATTTTCGCCGGCGCTAGGCCCGCCGATCTGCCGATCCAGCAGCCGGATCGCTTCACTCTTGCCGTGAACCTTCGCGTAGCGCGGCAATTAAATCTCCGTCTTCCCACCACTTTCCTCGCACGCGCCGACGAGGTGATCGATTGACAACAACCTTGCCGCTTTTGGCACGAGTCCAAGGTCGAGGAATCCGCGATGGAAAAGGTAGCGGCTTCGTGCGGGCGTTTCGCTACATCAAGAACCACATCGGAACCTTCCTCGCCCTTTCCTTGACGACGATAGCATGACTCTCGGCGAGATTTTTGCGCGACATCTGCCGCATGGAAGGCGCATCAGGAAGCTCCGCAAAGAATCGTCCATGATGCAGCCAGATCTCGCGCGCCGCGTCGCCGCGGAGGCTCTCGGAACGGGGTTTCTTGTCGCCGCGGTCGTCGATTCCGGCGTGATGGCGTCGAGGCTCGCCGGCGGAAACGCCGCGCTGGCGTTGCTCGGAAATACGATTCCGACCGGCGCCATTCTGGTCGTCTTGATTCTCTGCTTTGCGCCGATCTCCGGCGCGCATTTCAATCCGGCGGTGTCATGGGTCGCAGCAATGCGCAAGTCGCTGTCCCGCAGCGAATTCGCCGCCTATATAGTCGCCCAGGTCATCGGCGGCTGCGCCGGAACGATTGCGGCGCATCTGATGTTTGATCTCGCGCCCGTTCAGCTGGGCGAAACCGCGCGCACGGGCGGTGCGCAATGGTTCGCCGAACTGGTCGCGACCTTCGGCCTTGTCATGACCATACTGGCCCTGCAGACGCGCACCGATGCGATCCCGTACGCGGTCGGGCTCTACATCACCGCAGCTTACTGGTTCACGGCCTCGACGTCTTTCGCCAATCCCGCTGTCACGATCGCGCGTTCGCTTACGGCGACATTCGCAGGCATCGCGCCGAGCGACGCGCCGATGTTCATTCTCGCGCAGTTCACGGGGGCAGGTCTCAGTCTGGCGGCGATGACGTGGCTTCTGGCTCGTCGGCCGGCGGCGTGAAACAAACTGAATTGGCACGGGCGTCCGCGAGCGTGGCGGACCGGTTACCGTCGGGGCCGTATTGCCTGCGGCGGCGTCGCGGGCTGTGCATCCGCAGTCGGCGGCGTTTGCGGCTCGCGCGCGCTTTCGTACGACAGCCGCTTCACCGGCCAGCCGTCGCTCCACAGCCCCATCGTCGTCAACATCGGATGTCGCTTGATCGGCGTAGTGTCTTCGCCCGTGAACGCGATCGGCATGGCGATATCCAGGGGCTTCCACAATCCGAACCAGTCGGCCGAGTCGACCGGAGCGCCGCCGAACTCCTCGGGCTGAGGCGCCGGGACCACCGGGGGCCTCGGCTGCGGGCGGGGGCGACCCCGCGCGTCGAGCTGCACCGGCGGCAGGGCCTCATCGACGACCGGAATGTTCGGCATGTCGTATGCGTCGTGCCGTCCCATCGGCGTGTAATGCGTTGCGAACATGCTGGGCGTGCCGTGGCTGTCCGTCGGCAGTCTGAGGAGCATCTTGCGCGCCGCCGGCACGCTCGCGCTCGCGCGGATGATCTTTCGCGCGTCGGCGTCCTTCGCCACGGTGTCGGTTTCGCCGGTCAGCGTGATGAGAACGATGTCGGCGGGTAGTTTGCCGAGTTCGTCGAGCTTGATCGCCTGCCACCGGTTGCCCCAGCTATTCCCGGGCATGACCGCAAAGACCAGGCGCGGCTTCGGCATGTCGGGATTGGCGGCGAGATTGACCACGATGTTGCCGCCCGCGCCGTGACCCACATAGGCGACTTTCTCGGCGTCCGCCGCGTCGCCGAGCTTCGTCACGGCGAGCCGCACGCCGGCGGCGGCATGGCCGATCAGTTCGTTGCGCGGCGTGCGCGAGTCGAGCTGGTAGCGCGGAAAGATCACGATGGCGCCGCGCCGCACCAGATGATCGATCCAGCCGCCATAGATTTTCGGATTGAAGGCGTTGATCGCGTGGCCGAACACGACGACAGGCCGCGGGCCCTCGAAACCTTTCGTTGGGCGGAAGACGAACACCTGCTGCGCCCCCGTCCCGTAGGCCTCCTTGGCGACATCAGCCGAGGAGATCGGATACTCGGCGCCTCCTGGTCCCTTGTCCGGCTGCTTCGGCGGCGTGGTGGCGAACGACGGCGCAGAGCCGCAGGCCAGGGCGGCGGCGAGAAGGAACATGCCCGAAAGCGTCAGTTTCGCATGGCAACGCATGGCGCGGTCGTTTCCCAGAACGGCCCCCTGCAAGGCCCGAGAGGATGGCAGCGCCACACAGCTACCACAAGCATCAGCGCAAAATGATGAACGCCTGTGGCGGCGAAGGCACGGCGGCCAACAAGGTCGGGTCCCGGTTCGCCGGATGCAAGCGGCCATGCGCGCCTTGCTGTTGCGAGAACCGGCTTCCAGCCCCTACGATTGCGAAATCGAGGGGAGAACGCCATGCCGCCGAGGCTCCAGGGTCCGCTGCCGCAGGACCTGCTGACCAAACTTGCCGCGTACGATACGCCAACCATCTGCAACGCGCTGGAGATTGTCGCGCCTGAGCGGCGCCTGAAGGGCTTCACGCACCGGTCGTTGTTCTGCCTGCATCCCAACGCGCCGCCGACGGTCGGCTATGCGCGTACGGCGACGATCCGGGGCACTGCCGCATCCGATCTCCCGGAACAGGAACAGCGCGAGAAGCGCTTCGCATACTACGCCTATGTGGCGTCGGGCCACGGCCCGCGCATCAGCCTGATCCAAGACCTCGATGGCCCGAATGCGGGCTTCGGCGCCTTCTGGGGCGAGGTCCACAGTGCGGTTCATAAGGCGCTGGGCTGCATCGGCGTTGTGACCGACGGCAGCATTCGCGACTTGCCGCAGTTCGCAGAAGGGTTCCAGGCGCTCGCCGGCATGGTTGCGCCCTCGCACGCTCACAATCACCTCTGCGATTTCGCCCAGCATGTGCGCGTCGCGGGAATGGACGTGTCGTCGGACGATCTCATCCACGCCGACCAGCATGGCGCCGTCGTCATTCCGCGCAATGTGGCCGCCAAGGTGCCGGAGGCGGCCGAACTCTGCATGCGCCGCGAGGCGCCGATCCTCGCTGCGTGCCGCTCAAAGGATTTCAGCCTCGAAGCGCTGCGCGCGGCGATCATGAAGTCGGGGGAGATTCACTGAGTCCTATGACGGCTTCACCGGCAACTCCGCGATCGCGCGCAATCCCGGTCGCGCACGCCATCGGATTTCCTCGGGGCGGACCGCGAGCGTCAGCGTCGGCCATCGCGTGAACAGCGCCTGTAGCGCGCATTTCGCCTCGATGCGCGCGAGTTGATGGCCGAGGCAGAAATGAATTCCCGTCCCGAATGAGAGATGGCGGTTGGGATGCCGCGCGGGATCAAGCTTCTGCGGATTCTCGTTGGCTTCCAAATCCATGTTGGCCGCCGCCAGCATCGCCATGATGCGGTCGCCCTTTGCGATGCGAACGCCGCCGAGCTCGACATCGCGCTGCGCAATGCGCGGTTTGGTGAACTGCACCGGCGATAGAAAGCGCAGAAACTCTTCCACCGCCAGATTGGCGCGCGACCAGTCTTCGACGAGCCATGTCCGGAGATCGCGATGGATCAGCAACTCGTATGCAGAGCCGCTGATTAGATGCGTGGTCGTTTCGGTGCCCGCGCCGAGGAGAAGAAACACCATCGCGGTGATCTCGCGCGCGCTGATCCGGCCCCCCTGCCTTTCAACGCGCACCAGTTCCGCGATCAGCCCCTCCCCGCCCCGCTCGCGCGCGCTCTGGATCTGTCCTTCGAGATAGCGCTTCATGGCCACGACGACGACCAGAAGCCGCGCGAAGCTGAAGATGTTCGTGAGCTTCGCGACGCGGCTTGTCCACGCCATGAATTTCGGCCGGTCGGACTGCGGCAGGCCAAGCAGTTCGCAAATGACGGACAATGGCAGCAGGCGCGCATATCCTTCGAGCAGGTCGGCGGGAATTCCGTTCGCGAAAAGGCGATCCGCAAGCCCTTCGGCTATCGCCGCGATTCGCGGCTCCATGTCGACGATCGCGCGGCGCCTGAACGCTTCGTCGACGATCTCTCGAAGCCGCGTATGGTCGGGTTCGTCCATTGTCAGCATATTGTCGGCGAGCGCGCGAATGACGCCAGGGACCCACCAACGCAATCCTGCCGGCCGGCCATCCTTTCTCAGCTTGAACGTCTCGCTGTCCTTGAGCACGCGCGACGCCATTTCCTGGGTCGTGGTAATCCATACCTTTCCGACAATCGGGAATTTGACCCACAGCACCGGGCCCTGCGATCTCAGCCGCGCGAGCGCCGGCAGCGGATTGCGGTAGTAGTCAGGGCTTGTGAAGTCGGCGCGGAATGTCATGCCGGCGAATTGGTGCGCAGCGATCCGCGACGGCCGATTACGCGGCGGTCAGGCGGGCTGTCATTCTGTCGAGGAGCGACGCCTCGTCGCGAAGGCCGCCATAGAAGAGTGCGATGATCTCGGTCGCAACGCTGGCGCGCTTGTCGGCCTGATCGCTCGCCAACGAATCCTCGCTGCAAAGCTTATCGAACACGCTTTGCATGACGCTGAGGTCTTCAGGCGAGAAGGCGCCCGAGAATTGCGATTGAGGGATGAATTCTTTCAACAACGGCTCCTTCCGGTGGGGCGGGAGCGCGAACGGTCTCTCAGCCGCCGGATTGCCAATACCACCCCAGCGATGCTCAACTCTGACAGGTCGGGGAAGCGAAACAAGGGCGAAACCGCGCCACAATCAAAATAATTTCGGCCTAATTTTCCAGCGTTCATTCGCTTTTTGAGGCAAAACGAACTGCGTCATTTGACATGAGAATCCGGGAAGGCGCTGGTTTGAATCATGATTTTGGGACGGCCTCAAAAAGACGGCGATTTCCGACGGCCGTGGAATTCGCCGGTCTGCTGCGCCGCAAGGGAATCGCTGGCGCCCGTCGCGCCAACTGCTGCTCAGCCTTATTTCTTCAGGATCGCTGCGGCTTCGCGCACCGCGCGTTCGCCGGCGAGCGTTGCGCCGCCCGCGATCTTGGCGCCGCCGCCGCTGCGAGAACGCCGAAAACGCGCCACGCGTGCGCATGCGCTCTTCGTCGGGTAGCGATCGTCCGGCGCGATAGATGCGAATCCCGTGCTCACGTCCTCGTCGCTTGCGACGACGCCGACCTCCTTGGCGATCTCGCGCCACGAATTGGTTTCGGCCCAATGAATGAATTGCGCGCCGGCGTCGAATGATTCGCCTTCGAGCATATCGGTGAAGACGCGCCCGCCGGCACGCTCGCGCGCCTCGATCATGATGAGGCGCGCCTTGCTTCGCGCGCCGCGCCATAGCCCGCGGCTCCGGCTCCGACGATGACGAGGTCGAATTCGTGCGACTGCGCCCGCGTGGCGCGATTGCGGCCGCAAGGCCCGTTGCAACCAGAGAGCGTCGTGAAATCGCCAGCAATCGCTGCATCCCGATCATCCGTCGTCCGATCGCCCTCCGAAGGCTTCAACGGATCAAGGGCAACTGCCCAGCAATGCGTTCGGCCATCACGGTCGCGTCAACGCGCTGTGTTGATCCATGTGAGTCCCGCCTCTGGTTTCCGCAGCGCCGCCGATTGGCCGCGCTCGGCGCGCGCTTCATTTGCCGCGCTTGCGCCTGCCGTTGGCGAGCGCGGAGAACACGCCGCGCAAGGTGCGCGCGTCCTGCTCGGTCATGGAGATCCGGTGCAGGATGTTGCGCAGGTTGCGCACCATGATCGGCCGCTTGTTCTCCGGGATGAAATAGCCCGACGCATCAAGCTCGGATTCAAGAAATTCGAACAGCCCATGCACGGAGCCGCGTTCCGCCGGCGGCGCCGGAAAGGGCTGCGAAAACGGCGCCGCCGCCTCAAGCGCGTGGCGGCGCCATTCATAGGCGACCAGCGTGACGGCCTGCGCGAGGTTGAGCGACGGCAGGGCGGCGTCCACCGGAAAGGTGAGAATCGCATCGGCGAGCGAGACATCGTCGCTGGAGAGGCCGGTGCGCTCCGCCCCGAAGAGAATCGCGTGCCGGGCCCGCGCCGGCGCAGCCTCCGCCATCGCTTCGGCCGGCAAGGCGATGCGCTTGCCCTGCCCCCGCGCACGCGCCGTCGTCGCCCAGACGAAGCCGCAGTCGGCGACCGCTGACCTGACGCTTCCATGCACCGTCGCTCCAGCGATCACTTCGTCGGCCCCCGCAGCGGTCGATTGCGCCTTGGCGTTCGGCCAGCCATCGCGCGGCGCGACAAGCCGTAGTTCCGTGAGCCCGAAATTCCCCATGCCACGCGCCGCCATGCCGATATTCTCGCCAAGCTGGGGATGGACGAGCACGATGACCGGCCCGCTCCGCGCGACGGCGTAAGGCGCCTCTGGGTCAGCGTGGAAGTTCTCGCGCGGATCGTCGCTCATCGGATGTTCATCAGGCATCGGTTTGGCCTATCACGGACATAGACGGCTCGTCATGAGAGCGCAGCCCGCGGGCGGCGCGGAGCTGGGAGGGGGAGAATTTGAGTGTGATGGACGAGCGGCCGAAGCCGCCTTCCTTTTCCGATCAGCGCGAGAGCGTGGTCGCGGCGAAGTTCATGACCCTGACCCTCGGCTTCTGGGCGCGCGGCGGTAGCCGCAGGGCATGGCTGCTCAGCATCGGGCTCTGCCTCTCTCTGCTCGCCGTGCTCGCCGTCGATGTCGGCATCAACCGCTGGCAAAGCGCACTGTTCAACGCGCTGGAGCTGCGCGACGTGGATCGCGTCTGGAGCACGGTCCTGCTCCTGCCGCTGATTGTCGCCGGCGCAGCCGCCGCCGGCGTCTGCGTTGTCTGGACGCGCGAAGTCTTGCAAGTGCGCTGGCGCGAATGGGTGACGGCGGCCCTCGCCGACCGCTGGACCGCCGCAACCCGTTACCGGCGCATCCAGAGCGCGGGCGTCGAGCCTGCCAACCCTGAATACCGCATCGCCGACGACGTGCGCATGGCGCTCGATCCGCTGGTCGATTTCGCCATCGGCCTGTTCTCGGCCATCCTCGGCGCCGCGACCTTCATCGGCATCCTGTGGATCGTCGGCGGATCGCTCAGGATCAGTGTCGGCGGATCGGCCATCGTCATCCCGGCCTTTATGGTCATCGCGGCGCTGATCTACGGCGTCGGCGTTTCAATCATTGCTGTCTTTATCGGCC
>JBEVKO010000272.1:0-4632 GCA_040509705.1 Beijerinckiaceae bacterium | reverse complement strand
GGAGCGGCGTCGCGCAGATCAGGCGCAAGGCGCTATGGCCGAACTGGACGCCGCCGTCGCAGATGATTCGCCGCAAGCCCGAACTCGCCGAATGGGCCGGCGGAATGCAGGGCGGTCCGGAAAATCCGTTGGGAGCGCGCGCGCTCTATCTCTATCAGGGCGATCGCGACACGCTCTATCGCATCCACGGCACGAACGAACCTCAAACCATCGGCCAATCGGTGTCCTCCGGCTGCATCCGTCTTTTCAATCAGGACGTCATTGATTTGCACCGGCGCGTACCGGTCGGGACGCGCGTGATTGTGTTCAAGGTGCGATCCCAGCCGCAGCCAGAACTTTCCTGAAGAGATTCGGAAACGCCTCGCCGGAAATTTCGTCGGCCTCGATCCACCGCGCGCCAGGCGGCGGCGCCATTGTCGCGACATCTGCGACATACACATCGAGCGTCAATGGAAAATGCGTGAAGACATGCGTGACTTCGCCCGCCATGCGCCAGCCCGCCGGCGTCGGCGCATGCTGAAGCGCCGATGCGCGATCGAATGATGGCGACCATTCCGTGGTCGGCGTTTCGGTCATGCCGCCGAGCAACCCTTTCGGCGCGCGACTGCGCGCCAGCAGACGCCCGCGCGCGTCGGTCAGAACGAAGGCGGCGCCGAACCGTTCGACCTGCGTGCGTTTCGGAGATTTGCGCGGAAACGTTTCCTGCTCGCCGCGTCCTCGCGCAATGCACGCATCGACGAAAGGGCAGAGCGCGCAGGCCGGCTTGCGCGGTGTGCAGATCGTCGCGCCGAGATCCATCATCGCCTGGGCGAAGTCGCCGGCGCGACGCAAGGGCGTGAGCCTTTCGGCAAAGACGCGGATCTCGCTTTTCGCTGCAGGAAGGGGCTTTTCGATCGCGTGGAGGCGCGCCATCACGCGCTCGACATTGCCGTCAATGACTATGGCGCGCCGGTCGAATGCGATCGCTGCGATTGCGGCGGCGGTGTAGGGGCCTATTCCCGGCAGCTTGCGAAGCCCGTCCTCATCATTCGGAAATTCGCCGCCAAGTTCCGAGGCGACGATCTTCGCGCATGCGTGCAGGTTGCGCGCGCGCGAATAATAGCCGAGCCCCGCCCACGCCTTCATCACGTCGTCGACCGGGGCGGCTGCCAGCGCCGCTACGTCACGCCAGAGCGCGAGGAATTTCTCGTAGTACGGCTTGACCGCCGGCACGGTCGTCTGCTGCAGCATGATTTCCGAGAGCCAGACCCGGTACGGATCAATTTTCTCTCCGCCGGCCGCGCGCCAGGGCAGACGGCGCGCATGGCGGTCGTACCATGCGAGCAGAGGCGTAGCGTCAGGCGAAAGAACCCGTGGATGCGGCATCGCTGCGTGGTAGTCTGGGAGCAGCATGAGGGAAAGGCCGGAACCGCGCGATCAGGATCGCAAGACGAAGAGGTGGGCGCAGCCGCTCGCCGACCTCGTGGACGTGTGCCTCGGGGAAGCCCTCGCCAAGCAGGGATTCGCCGGATCCGACATCGTCCTCAACTGGCCGGACATCGTGGGCGAGGCGCTCGCGCGCCGGTCCCGGCCTGTGCGCATCGCCTGGCCGCGCAAGCCCTCGGGCGTCGGCAAGAGGTCGGCGCCGCGCGAGCCGGCGACCCTCCATGTGCGGGTCGAGAGCGCTTTCGCCCTAGATCTCCAGCATCAGGCCCCCTTGGTGATCGAGCGGGTCAACGCCTATCTCGGTTGGGCTTGCGTCGGCCGGCTGCGGCTGGAGCAGGGTCCGGTCGGGCGCGGCGCTCCCGCGAAGGAGCCCGCCCCCACCCCACCTCCCGAAGCTGTCGCGAGGGCGGCGGCGGCGACCGAGGGGATCGCCGACGACGGCCTGCGCGCGGCTCTGACCCGGCTCGGGGCGGCCGTGATCGCCCGCGAGCGGGGCGCCAAATCGTGACCGAAGCGGTCGTGACGGCTTTCGCCGCCCGCTTGCCTTCCCCGGCCCATGATCGCATAGGCTACTCAGAGAGCTCCACTCGCCACGGATTCCCTATGGATCGCCGCTTTTTCATCGCTTCCGCCGCTGCGTTCGCCGCCGGGCCAGCCGCCGCGCAGGCGATCCGCATGGATCAACTGATGAAGCCGGCGGGCGACCTCAAGGACGTCGTGCAGGGCTCGCCAGACGCCAAGGTGACCATCGTCGAATATGCGTCTATGACCTGCTCGCACTGCGCCGCCTTCCACGAGCGCACCTGGCCGGCGCTGAAAGCGAAATACATCGATACGGGCAAGGCGCGCTTCATCCTGCGCGAATTCCCACTCGACCCGCTTGCGGCGGGCGGGTTCATGCTGGCGCGCTGCGCCGGCGACCGGCGCGAAGCCATGGTCGACCTTCTGTTCAAGCAGCAGCGCAACTGGGCGATGACCGAGAAGCCCGTCGATGCGCTGGCCGCTCTGGTGAAGCAGGCCGGTTTCACACAGGAAAGTTTCGAGAAGTGCCTGACGGATCAGAAGCTTCTTGACGGCGTCCTGGCGGTGAAGAATCAGGGCGAGAAGGAGTTCAAGGTCGACTCGACCCCAACCTTCTTTATCAACGGGAATAAGTATCCGGGTAATATGTCCATCGAGGACTTTGACCGGATATTATCTCCCCTTGTCGGCAACTGATTCGCGCGCCTGAACGCGGAAGGTCGCCGCAACAGGGCGGCCTCTGCGAATGAAACTGACGAAACTGCGCATCGCCGGGTTCAAGAGCTTCGTTGAACCCACCGAATTCCTGATCGAGCCGGGGCTGACCGGCATCGTCGGGCCCAACGGCTGCGGCAAGTCGAACCTCGTCGAGGCGATGCGCTGGGTCATGGGCGAGAACTCGTTCAAATCCATGCGCGCCTCGGGCATGGACGACGTGATCTTCGCCGGATCCGGCAACCGCCCTGCCCGCAACGCGGCGGAGGTGGGCCTCCACATCGACAACTCCGACCGCCGCGCTCCCGCAGCTTTCAACGACGCTGAGACGCTCGACGTCAGCCGCCGCATCGAGCGGGAGGAGGGCTCGACCTACCGCATCAACGGCAGGGAAGTCCGCGCCCGCGACGTGCAACTCCTGTTCGCCGACGCCGCCACCGGATCGAGGTCGCCGGCGATGGTGCGCCAGGGCCAGATCGGCGAATTGATTTCGGCCAAACCGCAGGCGAGGCGCCGGATTCTGGAAGACGCGGCCGGCATCTCCGGCCTCCACGCCCGCCGCCACGAGGCCGAGTTGCGGCTTAAGGCGGCCGAAGACAATCTGGTCCGGCTCGAAGACGTGCTGCGCGAGATCGACGCCCAGATCGAGTCGCTCGGCCGCCAGGCCAAGCAGGCCGAGCGCTACAAGAGCGTCGCCGCCGACATCCGGCGCCATGAGGCGCTCATTCACTACCTCACCCATCGCGAGGCGCGGCAGCAGCTCGCCGACTCCGAGCGAGCCCTTGAGGCCGATACGCGCCTTGTCGCAGATCGCACGGGCGCGCAGGCCAATGCGGCGCAGCATCAGGCGATCGCCGCGGCGGCGCTGCCGGCGCTGCGCGACGCGGAAGCGGCCGCAGCGGCCGGCCTGCAGCGTCTTCTACTCGCGCGCGAGCAGCTCGATGCGGAAGAGCGCCGGGCTCGCGAGCGGTCCGCCGAGCTTGAGCGTCGCGCCGCCGAATTGGTCCGCGATATCGAGCGCGAGTCGGCGCTGATGGCGGACGCCGCCGCTACGATTCAGAAGCTTGATGCGGAAAGCGATGCGCTCGCCGCCGACGACGAGGGATCTGAGGACGCGCGCGCCGAAGCTGCGGCGCGTCTGGCAGACACGGAGAGATCGCTGGCGCAGGCCGAGCAGGCGCTCGACGACATTCAGCGCCGCGTATCCGACATCGCCGTGCGGCGTGACGCGGCGCTGCGCGCGGCGGCGGAGGAAGAAGCGCGCCTGAAGCGCTTCCGCGACGAGCAGCAACGGATCGAGCGCGACCTTGCGGCGATCGCGCAAAGTCTCGGCGCCGACGCAGATCCTGCGCCATTCGCCGCAGCCATGGATGACGCCGGGGCGGCTTTCCAGGCCGCCGATGCGGCGCTTGTCGCGGCTCGGACGGCGGTCGCCGCCGCCCGGGAGACAGAGGCGCGCCTGCGCGGGCCAGCCTCGGAGGCCGATCGCAAAGCCCAGCGCCTCGACACCGAAGTCGCGACGCTCAAGAAGCTGCTCGCTTCGGGCACGGCGGATCTTTGGCCGCCGGTGCTGGAATCGATCACCGTGGCGAAAGGCTATGAGACGGCGCTTGGCGCGGCGCTTGGCGATGATCTCGATGCGTCGCTGGAAGCCTCTGCGCCGGCGCATTGGCTGGCGTCCGATGAGGCCCATGACGATCCGGCGCTGCCCGACGGCGTGCAGTCCCTTGCTGCGCTGGCGGATGCTCCGGCCGCGTTGCAGCGACGGCTGCGCCAGATCGGCGTCATACGCCGCGTCGACGGTCCTCGCCTGCGCAGTTTCTTGAAGCCCGGGCAGCGGCTTGTCTCTGTCGAGGGCGATCTGTGGCGTTGGGACGGCTTCACCACCGCCGCTGAAGCGCCTACCCACGCCGCTCGCCGCCTCGCGGAAAAGAACCGCCTTGCCGATCTGGAGATCGAAGCCCAGACGGT
>JBEVKO010000271.1:0-5440 GCA_040509705.1 Beijerinckiaceae bacterium | reverse complement strand
GCCTCGCGAGCGTTTTGGAAGCACTGTGCCAGCGATGGGACGTCATCGCTCGCGATGCCCAAGTCGATTGCCGCGGCGCCGGCGTCACGCGCGAGGGCCGCCAGTGAATAGCTATTGGAGAGCACGATCTGGTCCGTGTTCGGCCTCACTCCGGGTCGCACGAGTTCATCGCCGGTCGCAAGTATTGTGACCCGCGGCTGGCGCCTTACCGCAATAGCGCCATGTCCCATCGCGGCGGCAAGGCCGAGCGCACGGGCATCGAGCCTGCGGCCCGGGTCGAGCAGCGTTTGGCCGCGCTCGAAATCGACGCCGGCGCTGCGTATATTGCGGCCCGCGCGCGCAGCTTCGCGAACCGTGATCATTCCGTCGTCGCGTTCGACGTCCTCCTGAATGACCACGGCGTCAGCTCCGGGCGGCGTTGGCGCACCGGTGAAGATGCGCACCGCGTCGCCTGCGCCCACGGCGCCCTTAAATCCGTGACCCGCCGCGCTCATGCCAATGACCCTCAGGCGAGCACCGGCGAACGCGTCGCTCGCGCGCACTGCATAGCCGTCCATCGCCGATGCGTCGAAAGGCGGCTGTCTGCGGTTCGCGGCGAGCGGGTGAGCCAGCGTGCGATGCGCCGCCTCCGAAATTGCAACTGACTCGGCTTCGAGCGGGGTTACGTCGCTAAGAATGCGGGCGAGGGCGTCTGCGACCGGAAGCAACTCGGCCATCTGAACTAGCTCCGCGCCGCGCGCCATTCGCCCGATTTGCCGCCGCGTTTCTCGAGAAGGCGAATGCCTTCGATGCGCATGCCGCGGTCGGCCGCCTTCACCATATCGTAGATCGTAAGACATGCGACGGAAACGGCTGTCAACGCTTCCATTTCAACGCCGGTCTGCCCTGCGACCTTCGTCATCGCAGTAATGCGGACGCCGGGCAAGGCATCGTTCAACTCGCAATCAATGCTCACCTTGGACAGGAGGAGAGGATGGCAAAGGGGAATGAGTTCATGTGTCCTTTTGGCCGCCATGATTCCGGCAACGCGGGCGATTCCGAGGACGTCGCCTTTCTTCGCGTCGCCAGCGCGAATGAGATCAAGTGTCGCGCGTTCCATGATCACGCATCCCTCAGCAATCGCCACGCGCTCGGTCGCTGTTTTCGCCGACACATCGACCATGTCGGCTTTGCCGCTATCGTCGACGTGAGTGAGCTTCGGCATCAGGCGGCTCGCAGGAGGGCTCGCGTAGCGGCCGCCACGTCCTGCTGGCGCATCAGGCTTTCGCCAACGAGCAGGGTGTGAATACCAGCCCTCGACAGACCGGCGACATCAGCCGGCGTGAAGATCCCGCTCTCGCCAACAACGATACGGTCCTTCGGAATGCGCGGCGCCAGCACTTCGCACACGGACAGCGAAACTTCGAAAGTGCGAAGGTTGCGGTTGTTGATTCCGATCAGGTCGCTGTCGAGCGCGAGAGCCCGCTCAAGTTCCTCGGCGTCGTGCACCTCAAGCAACGCATCCATTCCGACGCTTTTCGCGGCTGAGACGAGGGCTTGCGCCTGTGAATCGCTCACCGACGCCATGATCACGAGAATGCAGTCGGCGCCCCAACTGCGCGCCTCGTAAACCTGATAAGACTCGAACATGAAATCCTTGCGCAACGCTGGGAGCTTGGTCGCTGCGCGCGCCTGCGTCAGAAACTCAGGCGCGCCCTGGAAGGAGGGAGAGTCCGTAAGGACAGACAGGCAGGCGGCGCCGCCGGTCTCAAACTGGCGGGCGAGGGACGTGGGGTCGAAGTCGGCGCGGATCAGCCCTTTTGAGGGGCTTGCCTTCTTGATCTCAGCGATCAGCGCGGTTTCGCCGGCGGCGATCTTCGCCCGGATGGCGCGGACGAATCCGCGAGGCGGATCGGCTCGCTCAGAGCGAACGCGCATCTCAGCTTCGCTGATACGCGACTTCGCCTGCTCGATCTCGCGACGCTTGTAGGCTTCGATCCTGGCAAGGATGTCGGACATATTCTACGCGTTCGAGACGGCTACGAGCTTGTCGAGCGTGCGCGCAGCGGCGCCGGAATCGATCGCCTGAGTGGCTTGCTTGAGCCCATTCGCGAGATCCTCGGCTTTTCCCGCAACGACGAGACCCGCCGCTGCGTTCAGAGCAGCGATATCGCGGTATGGCGTCTTCTCGCCATAGAGCACCGCCCGTAGCGCAGTTGCGTTGTGCATAGCATCGCCACCCTTGAGGTCCTTGATGTCGGCTTTTGCAATGCCGAGTTTGGCGGGCTCAATGACGAAAGGACGGATGGCGCCGCCCTTCAGTTCGATCGCACGAGTCGGGCCTGTTGTCGTGATTTCGTCGAGCCCGTCCGACCCATGCACCAACCATACATGATCCGATCCCAGCGACTTCAACACCTGGGCGAGGGGCTCGAGCCAACTCTCGGCAAACACGCCGATCATCTGGCGTCGCGCGCCGGCCGGATTGGAGAGCGGCCCGAGAAGATTGAAAATCGTCCGGGTTCCCATCTCTACGCGCACCGGTCCTACATGACGCATGGATGCGTGATGAGCCGGAGCGAACATGAAGCCGACGCCAGCCTCCGCAATGCAACGCGAGACGCCAGCCGGCTCGATGCCGACTTTGACGCCCAAGGCGGTCAGCACGTCTGCGGCGCCGGACTTGGAGGAGGCCGCCCTGTTGCCGTGCTTGGCGACTGTCGCGCCGCAGGCGGCCGCGATGATCGCCGCGAGCGTCGAGACGTTGTAGCTGCCTGATCCGTCGCCCCCTGTGCCGACGATATCGACGCTATCCGGCGGCGCTTCCACCCTCAGCATCTTGTCGCGCATCGCAGTGACGGCGCCGGCGATTTCGTCGACCGTCTCGCCGCGGACGCGCAGCGCCATGAGGAACGCGCCGGCCTGCGCCGCCGTGACCTGTCCCGAGAGTAGCGCGTCGAATGCGCTGTTGGCCTCCTGGCGCGACAGCGAGGCGCCGGTAGCGACTTTTGCAATCAGAGGTTTGAAATCATCCACGTCGTTCGTCCTTACGCGGCCGCGCGGCGGGCGCCGCCGCGAAAATCGCGGGCCAGGTCCAGAAAGTTACGCATGATCGTCTGACCATGTTGCGAGGCGATGCTCTCCGGGTGGAACTGCACGCCATGCACTGGATGGCGGCGGTGCGACATCCCCATGATCAGCCCGTCCTCTGTCTCCGCCGATATGTCGAAATCAACCGGGCAGGTTTCGCGACGCACGATGAGCGAATGATAGCGGGTCGCTTCGAACGGACCGTTGACGCCGCGGAACAAGCCTTTCCCCGTGTGGCGAACGGTGGAGATTTTGCCGTGCATCGGGAGCGGCGCCCTGATTACCTCGCCGCCGTAGGCCTGCCCCATCGCCTGCATGCCGAGACAGACGCCAAAGATCGGGAGCCGGGCGCCCAATTGGCCGATTATTTCAAGGCACACGCCAGCTTCGTTGGGCGTGCATGGGCCGGGCGAAAGGACGATAGCGTCGTACGAGGCGGAGGCTATGTCCTCAACGGTCATGGCGTCGTTGCGCGCAACCTCGACCTCCGCTCCAACCGAACCGATCAAGTGAAGGAGATTGAAGGTGAAGCTGTCGTAGTTGTCGATCAGCAGGATGCGCATAGACGCCGGGCCCGGGAAACTTCGGCGCCTTCATGGGACAGGGCGATAGGGCGGTCAACTTCCGGCTTGGGGTCGATGACTTTCGACGATCCACGATGAAACCCCGCAATTTTATGCGGCGGATGTGCGGCAGCGCACTGAGTCATAATTTGTCCTATGCTCGCGGCGCGCTAACTTTCACTCTTTGATCCCGTTGCGTTCGAATTTTCGGATGGATGCCCCGGCGGCGCCCTGAACATTCGTCATGTGTCCCACTACTGGCCGCGGCGGGCTGCCGCCGCGGTGCGCACCGCCTCCTCGGCGGCCCGCACTAGCGCCATCGCCTTGTTCACGCACTCGCGGTGCTCGTAAGCCGGATCGGAATCAAACACCACGCCCGCGCCAGCCTGGATATGCATCGCGCCGTCCTTCACCACGGCGGTGCGAAGCACGATGCACGTGTCCATGTCGCCGTTCGAGCCGAAGTACCCAATGCAGCCGCCATATATGCCGCGCTTGTCGCGTTCAAGCTCGTCGATGATCTCCATCGCCCTGATCTTCGGAGCGCCGGACACCGTTCCGGCGGGAAAGCCCGCGACCAGGGCTGCGACCGCGTCGTACCGTTCAGCATTCAGCGCCCCTTCGACATTCGAGACGATGTGCATGACGTGGCTGTAGCGCTCGATGAAAAACTGATCAGTGACGCTGACGCTGCCCATTTTCGCGACCCGCCCCACATCGTTTCGACCGAGATCAAGCAGCATCAAATGCTCGGCGCGCTCCTTAGGGTCGGCGAGCAACTCTTGCGCCAGTCGCTCGTCTTCGGCCGGCGTTTCGCCGCGCCAGCGCGTGCCGGCGATGGGTCGGATCGTCACCTTGCCGTCGCGCACGCGCACGAGAATCTCAGGAGAGGAGCAGACGATCTGGAAATCCGCGAAGTCTAGGAAGCACAGGAACGGCGCCGGGTTGACGCGCCTCAGCGCGCGGTAGAGCTGGAACGCGGGCAGTTCAAACTTCGTCGAGAAGCGCTGCGACAGCACGACCTGGAAGATGTCGCCCGCGCGGATGTATTCCTTGGCGCGGTCAACCATGGAAAGGAAGTCGGCCTCGGGCGTGTTCGATTCCATCTGTGGCATCGGAGCATCCGACGCGATCCGATCCTCATGATGCACGCCCATCTCAAGCGCGTTGAGCACACGGTCGATGCGCTCCAGACCCGCTTCATACGTTGCCTTTGAGGCGGCGCCTGTGCGCGGCCGCAATGGCGTGATGATTGAAAGCTCGTCTTTTACGTTGTCGAAGACGAGCATGACGGTGGGACGCATGAGGATAGCGTCAGGCGTTCCGATCGGGTCTGGCCGGACGTTCGGGAGGCGCTCCATCAACCGCACCATGTCATAGCCAAGGGCGCCGAACAGTCCGGCCGCCATGGGCGGCAAGTCGCTCTCATCGGCGGGAATGGCGCTTTCGGCGATGATGGCCCGCAAGCTCTCTAGCGCGGTCGCCTGTTCCCGCTCGAACGCGTTGGGGGCGCGCGACGGCTCGCGGTTGAGCGACGCCCGATCTCCATCGCACCTCCAGAGGAGGTCGGGCGCGAATCCCATCATCGTGTAGCGACCGCGCTGCGCGCCGCCCTCGACGGATTCCAGCAGAAACGAGGGTTGGCCGAATTCGCGGACAAGCTTGAGATAGGCGGCTACTGGCGTCTCCAGGTCCGCGACGAGCGTCGCACGCAAGAGGCCGGACCGTCCCGCATCGAGGCGTTTCAGCGCCTCTTGTTCCCCGGGCTGCAGACGCATTGGCGGCTATGGGGTTTCGCCGCCGACCGC
>JBEVKO010000270.1:0-6086 GCA_040509705.1 Beijerinckiaceae bacterium | reverse complement strand
GCGACCATCATCGCGGCCGACCTCGATCCGCTGGCGACTGAAGGTAAGCTGCTCGCCGACAGGCTCGTCGAAGCGGGTTCGGCGGTAAAGTATGAGTATTTCGCCGGAGCGACGCACGAGTTCTTCGGGCTCGGCGCCGTGGTGAAAGATGCGGCGAAGGCGCAGGATTTCGCGGCGTCTGAATTGAAGGTCGCGTTCGACGAACAGGCGACGGGCTCGGCCGATGGATCGGCGGCGCAGCCGAAGCAATAAATGTCGTGCGTTGCGCCGCGTTGAGCGGCGACATGGACTGGGGCGATCGATGCGACGACCCGGGCGCCGTTAGATAA
The DNA here is from genome assembly GCA_040509705.1 of Beijerinckiaceae bacterium. GTDB lineage: Bacteria > Pseudomonadota > Alphaproteobacteria > Rhizobiales > Beijerinckiaceae > Terrirubrum. Next base: position 5,757 of record JBEVKO010000270.1, on the reverse strand, counting down.
TCATGCAAAGAGCCGAAAACTGAGCGCCAACTAAGTCCAATCTCGTCACGCGGATGTCGGCATCAAGTCATGCCGCGCGCTACGCGACCCCCTCTTTGGGTGCATGCAGCTAGTTTCTCGCAGCGATCGCATCCGCCATCGCGACGGTGCGCTTCGCAATCTCGGCGTGCAACAGTTCAACCATGCGTCCGTCGAGACTGATCGCTCCCTTGCCGGCGTTCTCGGGCGACGCGAAGGCGGCGATGATCTTCTCCGCCTGCTCTACCTCGCCGGCGCTCGGCGCGAAAATCTCGTTCGCAGCCGCGATCTGGCCGGGATGAATCAGCGTCTTGCCGTCGAAGCCGCAGTCGCGCCCCTGCTCGCATTCGGCGCGATAGCCCGCCTCGTCCTGCAGATCGTTATAGACGCCGTCGAGAATGTCGATGTCATTGGCGCGCGCCGCCGCCACCGCCTGCATGAGCCAGGGCATGAAGGCCGCGCGCCCAGGCAGGAAGCGCGCGCGCGTCTCCTTTGCGAGATCGTTGGTCCCCATCACGAAGCAGGCGAGCCGCGTGATCGAATCGTCCGCTGCGTCGGCGATGTCGGCGATGTTGAGAATGGCCGCGGGCGTCTCGATCATCGCCCAGATGCGCGTCGCCTGATCTGACTTGAGAGCTGCAAGGCGGCGCCCGACCATCGCGAGCGCCTCGGGCGAGGACACTTTCGGAACAAGGATCGCGTCGGGCCTTGCGGCGGCGGCGGCGGCGAGATCGTCCTCGCCCCATGGCGATGAAATGCCGTTGATGCGGATGATGAGTTCACGATTTCCGAAGCCGCGCGCGGCGACCGCGTCGCAGACCTGCTTCCGCGCCGCTTCCTTGGCTTCGGGGGCGACGGCGTCCTCGAGATCGAGAATCAGCGCATCGGCGGCAAGCGTCCTGGCCTTCTCGATGGCGCGGGCGTTCGAGCCCGGCATGTAGAGAACGCTGCGGCGCGGGCGGATCGTCATCGGCCTCTCCGGCGGTTGCGTTGATCGGACGGGCCATGCAGGGAAAATTCATGCAAGGCAAGGAGCCCGAGCCGCATGGGGAGCCTGTGGATAGCCGGCGTCGATGGATGCCCGGGGGGATGGATCGCCGTCTTTCGCGACCTTTTCGGCGGCGCGCCGGCGAGGGTCAGCGTCGTCGCGAGCTTTGCGCATATTCTCGATGCGCCCGAGGCGCCCCCGGTCGTGGCCGTCGACATGCCGATCGGTCTGCCCGAACTCAACTGTAAAGGCGGTCGTGGACCGGAACTGCTCGTCCGGCCGCTGCTCGGCGGACGCCAGTCCAGCGTCTTCTCCATCCCGGCAAGACGGGCGGTCGAAGCTGAGGACTATCGCGCGGCCTGCGCAGCTGCGCTCGAATGCTCCGATCCGCCCCGCAAAGTCTCCAAGCAGGCCTTCCATCTCTTTCCGAAAATCCGGGAGATCGACGCGTTGCTGCGAACGCGCCCGGCCCTGCGAGACCGCGTGTTCGAATCGCATCCCGAAGTCGCGTTCTGGCGCATGAACGGGGAATGCGCGCTGGCCGCGCCGAAAAAGGTGCGATCGCGGGTTCATGGCGAGGGCATCGAGCTTCGCCGGTCGATCCTGCGGTCCGCGGGCATGGCGGAGAGTCTCGTCGCGCATCCCGTCCCCCGCGGCGCTGCGTTGGACGATCTCATCGACGCGATTGCGGTGTCCGTCGTCGCGGAGCGAATTCATCGCGGCCAAGCGCGATGCTTTCCCGATCCGCCCTTGCGCGACGGGCATGGGGTTCCGATCGCGATCTGGGCTTGAGCCCAAACCGCGGCGCGGCTACCAAGGAGCATCCGCCCGCAAGCCAATGCAACTTCCCGTCACCCCTGACGCCGTTCGCGCGGCCTATTCGCTGATCGCTCCTTACGTGCGGCGAACGCCGGCGCTTCGCTTGCAGCGCGGGGCCTTCGGCCTCGACGCCGACATCGTGTTGAAGCTCGAATTCACGCAGCACGCCGGCTCCTTCAAGGCGCGCGGCGCGTTCCATCATCTTTTGTCGCGGAAGATTCCGGCCGCCGGCGTCGCTGCGGCGTCGGGCGGCAATCACGGCGCCGCCGTCGCCTTTGCGGCGCGCGAACGCGGGGTCAACGCGCGCATTTTCGTGCCGGACATTTCCTCGCCCGCGAAAATCGAAGCGATCCGCCGCTTCGGCGCCGAAATCGTAGTCGGCGGCGCGCGCTACGATGACGCGCAGAATGCCTGCAACGCTTTCGTCGCCGAAAGCGGCGCCCTTCTCATTCATCCGTTCGCGGCGGTCGAAACCATCGCCGGACAGGGAACAGTCGCGCTCGAATGGGAGGAACAGACGGGCGCCCCCGACACCGTGCTGATCGCGACGGGCGGCGGGGGACTCGTCAGCGGCGTCTGCGCCTATTGGAGCAAGCGCGCGAAGATCGTCGCCGTCGAGCCGGAAGGATCGCGCGCGCTCCATGCGGCGCTCGAAGCCGGCGAACCTGTCGATGTCGAGGTTAATTCGATCGCCGCCGATTCGCTCGGCGCGCGCAATGTCGGACGCCTCGTGCACCAGATGTGCGCCGCGGCCGTCGATCATGTGACGCTCGTTCCTGATGCAGCGATCATTGCGGCTCAGACTCTGCTCTGGCGCGATTTCCGGATCGCGTCCGAGCCCGGCGGCGCAGCGGCTCTCGCGGCCTTGCTGTCGGGCGCCTATAAGCCGAGAGCCGGCGAGAAGGTCGGCGTGCTTTTGTGCGGCGGCAACGTCGATCTCAGCAAACTCTCGGAGATTGCGGCGTGACGCCTGACGCGGAGCCAGGCGTTCGTCGCACATCAAGGTTGATCGTGCTCGATCCGCGCGACCGGCTGCTGCTCCTGCAGTATGAAACCCATGTCGCGTCGGACGCGCCGGGCTCCGCAGCAAGGCCGTTCTGGTACACCCCGGGGGGCGGGATTGATCCGGGCGAAACGCCGGAAGAGGCCGCGCTGCGCGAGCTCGACGAGGAGGTCGGCATCCGCGGCGTCGCGCTCGGCCCCTGCGTCGCCACCTGCAAGGCGCTGCGCGACCGCTTCATCAACGTCGCCTTCTGTCACGAGCGCTACTATCTCGTGCGCGCGCCATCCGACCGCATCGACACGTCGCGGCTTGCGGAGACTGACCTCGATCCGGTGCTCGACGTGCGGTGGTGGAACGTGGAAGAATTCGTGGCTGCGAATGAATTCCTGATACCCATGTCGGCGATCCGCCTCGTCCGTCGGATTGTTGCGGGCGAGGCGCCGCCTGAACCAATCGACATCAGCGCGGAGTAGCCAAGGGCTGACATTCCGCTCGCCCTTGACGCGGCGCCAAAAGCGATATGAGTGGCCCGCATGCTGGCGCATCCGGACTTTCCAACAAGGCTGAGCGAGGGCTATCGCGCGTTTCTCGGCGACCGGTTCATCAGCGAAAAGTCGCGCTATGAGGAACTTGCGGCCGCAGGGCAGCAGCCCGAGATCATGATCGTCGGTTGCTGCGACAGCCGCGTTTCGCCGGAAGTCATCTTCGATGCGCGTCCCGGCGAAATGTTCGTCGTGCGCAACGTTGCGAACCTCGTTCCGCCCTATGCGCCTGACGGGAAGCATCACAGCGCTTCAGCAGCGCTGGAGTTCGCGGTGCAGGCGCTGCGGGTCAAGCATATCGTCGTGCTGGGGCACGGCCGCTGCGGCGGCGTGCAGGCGTTCGCCGATCAGGATTCGCAGCCGCTCTCGCCCGGCGATTTCATCGGCAAATGGATGCAGATGCTCAATCCGGCCGCCGAAAAGCTCGGGCCGCGCCGCGCCGGCGAAGTTCTGCCGCTTTATGTCGAGCGCCTGGCGCTCGCTTCGATCGAGAATTCAATCGCCAATCTTCTGACGTTTCCCTGCGTGCGCATCCTGCATGAGCGCGGCAAGCTCAAGCTGCACGGCGCCTATTTTGCGGTCGCGACCGGCGTGCTGATGATCCGCGATCCGGACGGCGCCTTTCGCCCGGCGGTGGCCGACATGCCCGAGCGCGTCTCGCCGATCCGCTGCGTCGGAGAGTAGGCGCTCTCAAGCGGCCAGAAGCTTATCGCCGTCATGGCCGCGAATTTGCGCCGCGACGATCTCGCCGCGCGCCGGCGCCGTTGCGAATTTCACCAGCGAAAAATCCTCCGTGCGGCCGAACCCGTTCGCTTCGGCGAGCACATTCAGCGACGCGCCGGCGAACTGCGACAGATGCGCGCCTCGCGCCTCGGCCCCGCGCGCAATCAGACGACGCGTGCGCTCCTTCACGACCGGTCCCGCGACCTGCGGCATGCGCGCGGCCGGCGTTCCCGCGCGCGGCGAATAGGAAAAGACATGCAGATGCGTCAGCCCGCATGCGTCGACGAGATCGAGCGTCTCCTCGAACTGCGCGTCGGTTTCCGTCGGGAATCCGGCGATGAAGTCGGCGCCGAACACGATCTCGCGGCGCCGGCCGCGCAAACGTTCGCAGAACGTAATCGCCTGCGCGCGCGAATGACGACGCTTCATGCGCTTCAAGATGATATCGTCGCCGGCCTGCAGCGACAAATGCAGATAGGGCATCACGCGCAGATCGCCCGACAGCGCGTCAAACAGTTCATCGTCGACTTCGGCGACATCGAGCGATGACAGGCGCAAGCGCGGCAGATCGGGATTGTGCTTCAGCACCTGCGCAACGAGCGTGCCAAGCCGGGGCCGGCCTGGAAGATCGGCGCCATAGGACGTGACGTCGACGCCGGTCAGGACGATTTCCTTGACGCCTGCGGCGACCAGCTTTTTCACCTGATCGACGACCGCGCCCATCGGGACCGAGCGCGAATCGCCGCGTCCGAACGGGATGACGCAGAAGGTGCAGCGATGATCGCATCCGTCCTGCACCTTGACGAAGGCGCGCGTATGCTGGTCGAAGCCTTCGATCATGAAATGCGCGGCGTCGCGCGACGTCATGATGTCGCCGACGATGGTCTTGTCGCGCGGCGCAACGCCGAACGCGCGCGCCATGGTCGAATCGGTCCATGTCTCGGCGCGCATCTTCTCGACATTGCCGATCACGCGATCGACCTCGTCCATGGCGCCGAAGCGCTCCGGCTCGATCTGAGCTGCGCAGCCCGTGACGACAATGGTTGCGCCTGGCTTTTCGCGCCGGATGCGGCGGATCGCCTGGCGCGCCTGGCGCGTCGCCTCGGCGGTGACGGCGCAAGTGTTGACGACAACGAGATCGCTGCGTCCTGCGCCTTCCGCCGAACGCTTGATAGCTTCAGACTCGGCGATATTGAGCCGGCAGCCGAAGGTGACGACCTCGACGCTCATCGCCGCGCCATCGATGCAAGGCGGAGCGTCATGGCTAGGCGACGCTTGCGAAGAGCGACGGCGCGAGCGTTCCTTCCCATTCAAGCTCGACCGGCCCGGTCATCAGCACGTGATCGTCGCGCTCGCGCCACTCGATGAGAAGATCGCCGCCGGGAAGTGACATTTTCACCGTGCGGTTGGTGCGGTTGAGACGCGCGGCCGCGACCGCCACCGCGCAAGCCGCCGAGCCGCAGGCCTTGGTGAGACCGGCGCCGCGCTCCCAGGTGCGCATCACGATATGCTCGCGCGACTTCACCGAAGCGAGCGAGATATTGGCGCGCTCGGGAAAGATCGGGTGATGCTCCAGCATCGGGCCGAACTTCTCGAGCTCGTAGGCGTAAGGATCGTCGACCCAGAACACCGCGTGCGGGTTTCCCATGCTGACGACCGAAGGC
>JBEVKO010000269.1:0-3563 GCA_040509705.1 Beijerinckiaceae bacterium | reverse complement strand
ACGCCGGCATCGACATGAAGCTGCAGCGCACGATCGACCAGATAGCGCAACTCGATGACGGGACGCGCCGGGCGCAACTCTCGGACGGTTCGTCCGTGGACGCCGACGTCGTGCTGGTGGCGACCGGCCGGCGCCCCAACACAGCGGGCCTCGGTCTTCAGGAGGTCGGCGTCGGACTCGATGCGGTCGGCGCCGTTCGGGTCAATGAGCAGTCGCAATCGAGCGTGCCGTCGATCTACGCCGTCGGCGACGTGACGAATCGCGTGAACCTCACGCCGGTCGCCATCCGCGAGGGGCATGCCGTGGCCGATCACCTGTTTGGCGAGCGTCCATGGACCGTCGACCACGAGATTATTCCGACCGCAGTCTTCACGACGCCGGAAATCGGCATCGTCGGGCTCTCCGAGCAAGCCGCGACGGCCAAGGGACACGAGCTGAAAATATTCGAAGCGGATTTTCGCCCGATGCGCGCGACGCTCTCCGGCGGCAAGGAACGCGTCTATATGAAGCTGGTGGTCGATGCTGAAACCGACAGGATGCTCGGCGTCCATGTGCTGGGGCACGACGCAGCCGAGATCATCCAGTCAGTCGCCATCGCAGTCAAAATGGGTGCGACGAAACACGACTTCGACGCCACCATGGCGCTGCATCCCTCATCCGGCGAAGAACTCGTGACGATGCGCTCGCCGCGCAAGTCGTGAGTCCGATCGCGTGCTCGTTGCAGTTCTTGCGGGACTGGTCGCCGGCGCATTCTGGGGCCTGACCTTTATCGCGCCGCTCGCCATTTCGCCATTCACGGCGTTCGATCTCACAGTGGCGCGCTATCTCGTCTACGGGACGCTCTCGTTGCCGCCAGTGGTTGCGCTTGCGCGCGGCGGTGGCCTTGACCGGCGCATCGTCGCCGATTCCATCTGGCTCGCGGCCGGCGGATTCATCGGCTATTTCGTCATCATGGCGATCGCTGTGAAGCTCTCCGGCGTCGCCGTCGTGGCGCTCATTGTCGGCACCTTGCCGCTGGTCATCGCCATCATCGGCAATCGCGGCGCAGAGAGAACGCCGTGGCGTGCGCTGCTGGCGCCGCTTGTCCTCATCGGCGCTGGCCTTGCGGTGGCGAATCTCGACGCCGCGCGCGACCTCATGCTTGAATCGCCGGAATCGCTGCCGCGCTTCTTGCTCGGCGTCCTGCTCTCCTGGATCGCTGTCGCGCTGTGGGCGTGATACGCCTTCGCCAATGCGCGCGCGCTCGCGCGTCATCCCGGGGTGTCGAGCGCGACGTGGAGCGCGCTGCAGGGCGTCGGATGCCTGGTCTGGCTGCCGCTGGTGATCGTCGTCGCGCTTGCGGCCGGCGATACGCGCTGGCGCGAGCTTGGCGTCAATAGCGCGTCGTTGTCCCTGGTCGCGTGGGGGATTGCGCTCGGCGCGCTCGCATCGAGCGTCGCCATGTGGCTTTGGTCGATCGCATCGCGGCGACTTCCGGTCGCGCTGTGCGGCATGCTGATTGTCTCAGAAACCGTGTTTGCGGTGCTGTACGGCGCCGTCTACGCAGAGCGCGCGCCGACTGGCGCGGAAGCGGCCGCAACCCTGTTGCTTGCATTCGGCGTCGTTCTGGGGGTTCGCGCGTTCGCCAAGCCCGGCGAGGCGATCGTCGCCTGAAAGGCGCTATTTCACGCGCACCGGCTCGGGCTCGACGGGCGTGATCGCTTCGACTTTTTCGCGCGTGCGGATGCGAACGACGATATAGGCGAACATCATGCCGTAGACTGCCGAATTGATGAGATAGAGGATAAATGGCCCGGGCCGGTTCATGAGGCTCGCCGTCAGCGCCGGGCCGACGAGCGCGCCCAGACAATAGAGAAACAGCACCGAACTCGAGACTTCCACCGCCCGATGTGGCCCGGCGCGATCATTCGCGTGCGCCGAGCACATCACGTAAAGCGTCGGAAGCGCCGTCCCGTAGATCAGGCCGACGGTCGCCGCGGTCGCAAGATTTGTAATGAAGGCGAGCAGGAGGCTGCAGAATGTCGCGAGCGCTGCGAACCCCGCGAGCACGACGCGCCGGTCCATGCGATCGCCGACATATCCCGCGGGAAGCTGTGCGGCGGCGCAGCCGAAGATCACCGAGGTGATGAAGATCGCGATCTCGGTGGGCGTGAAGCCGATCTTGGAGCCCCACAGCGGCGCGAGGGACCAGAAGCTGCCATTGGCCCAGCCAATGAGAAAAGCAGTCACCGCGCTCGCCGGGGCGATCGACCACAGCCAACCGAGCCGCAGGCGTTTTCCCTCCGGCGGCGCCGGTGGTTCCGCTCTGGTGAAGCAGAGCGGCAGCACCGAGAGGCCCATCAGCAGGGCTGCGAGCGAGAACAGCCTGAAATCGGTGGGCGGAATGAAAGTGAGCGCCTGCTGGCCGGCGGCCGAGCCTGCAAAGTGCATGATGTTGTAAACGCCGAGCACGCGCGTGCGCCAGTCCTTATGGGTTCGCGTGTTCAGCCAGCTCTCGATGGTCGTGTAGAGGGCGGCGATGCAGAAACCATGGGCCGCCCGCAAGCCGATCCACGGTCCCGGCTCTGCGACCATCGGCATGACAAGCGTGATCGCCATGGTCAGGGCTGACAGCGCAGAGAAGGCGCGGATGTGCCCTGCCGCCCGCAGAATGTAGGCGACGGTGAAGGATCCCGCGAGCATGCCGGCGAAGTAGGCCGATCCAACCAGACCGATCGAGCTGTCTGAAAATCCGAAGCTCGATCCCGCGAGCGGGATCAGCGTCGAGGTGAGACCGTGGCCGGCAATCAGAACAAAGACAGAGGCGAGAAGCGCCGTGACAGGGACGAGAGCTGCAAGCATTGCCGAATCCGGGGAGCTTCAGACGATATCTGAACGTCTCCCTGGCGCTTTGGCCAGTTGTAAATCCCGGGCTTCTGCGCCGACGCCTAGCGCAAAACAGAGAATCCCGGGGCGGCTTTCTGCTCGGAGGCAGGCGAAGCGCCCAGGATCTGCGGCGTGAGCCCGATGGGAGGCGACTGGGCGGCAGCGGGCTGGATTGACGAGGGCGGCGATGGTGGAGACGGGGCTACGGGTATCAGTCCCCCTGCTTCACGCTTTTGCTCTTCGCTTTGGGACTGCGCTCCCGAGGAGGGGCGGTACACAAATACGCCGAAGCCGCCGGGCGACTTGGAGTCGCTCGCCGGGGCGGCGGCGCCGGGCTTGGGCGCGGTTGAGCCGGTCGATTTGGGGGCCGGTGTGGACGCGCGAGCCGCGCCGGAACCGCCCTTCCTGGCCTCTGCCGCGCCAGGGATCAGCGCGCACACAGCGGCGATGGCGAGGAACTTGGCGCGCATGGCGGGGGCCTCCAATGAGCACTGGGCTAGGCCACCATGCACAAATCCACTTTCCCCATCCTTAAGCGGAATTCGCAATTCGAGAGATTTGAGGCTCCGCTTTTGCGGCTTTCCCGGCGTCGGTCCGGGGTCTATAGACCCCGGCGTCGGCCCCGAAGTGGGCCTTGGGACCGGGAATTGAGCGGCCAGTGCGGCCGCCGGGGTGCGTCATGGCAGAGCGTTGGAGCC
>JBEVKO010000268.1:0-5878 GCA_040509705.1 Beijerinckiaceae bacterium | reverse complement strand
CAGGCGCAAGGTCGCCCGCGCCGACGCCAATGAGGCGGAACAGGGTGCCGTCGATCTCGCGCTTGAGCAGATCGTGAGCGGCTTCGAAGATGCGCATGGAGAGCTGGGTAGGCGGGAGGCCTCCGCGCGTCCGCGTTCGCAAGTCGAATTGCTTCGTTTTGAGCTTCAGCGTCACTGACCGGCCCGAGAGATTGTGCTTGCGCAGCCGCGACGCGACGCGCTCGGACAGTCGCATGAGGATGGGAGTGAGCGTCGCAAGGTCGGCGATGTCGTCGTTGAAGGTCGTTTCAGCCGAGACGGTTTTCGCCTCGCTGTCCGGATGGACGGTGCGAGAATCAATTCCATGCGCGAGCGCCCGCAACCGTGAGCCTTCGTTGCCTGCGTGCGCCATGACGACGCCAAGCTCGCGCTCGCGCAGGTCGCGTATCTTGCTGATGCCGGCCCGCTCGAGGCGCGCAGCCGTGGCGCGGCCAACGCCCGGAAGGATCGTCACAGGCTTCTCGGCGAGGAAGTCGAGCGTCTCCGTGCGACCGATGATCGAGTAGCCGCGCGGCTTGTCGAGATCGGAAGCGATCTTGGCGAGAAACTTGTTGTGCGAGAGTCCGACGGAGATCGTGATGCCGAGTTCCTTCTCGACGCGCAGGGCGAGCGCAGCCAGGACTCGCGACGGAGTGGCTTTGTGAAGCTCCTGAGTGCCGCTGAGGTCGAGAAAGGCTTCGTCGATTGAAATAGGCTGAACGAGGGGCGTCAGCTCCAGCATGAGCTTTCGAACGTCGCGGCCGACCGCCGCATACTTTTCGATGTTGGGCTTGATGACGATGGCGTCGGGACAGGCGTCCAGCGCCTTGAACATCGGCATCGCCGAACGAACGCCGTATGTTCTTGCAATATAGCACGCGGTCGAGACGACTCCGCGCTTTCCGCCCCCGATAATCACAGGCAAAGACCGGATCGACGGATTGTCGCGCTTCTCGATGGTGGCGTAGAACGCATCACAATCGATATGCGCGATCGTCAGTTCATCCCGTTCGTCATGACTGAGCAAGCGCGGCGCGCCGCACGCCGGGCAGCGGCGCAGCATCGGCGCCTCGGAATCAGTCAGGCAGTCTCGGCACAGGAACCGGGCCATGGCTGCATCGGTCGCGCGAGGCGCCGCTTGCGTCAACTGTTGAATTCGCGCGAAGCTCCCGGAAGTCGCGTCCGGGCTGCGGCGACGGCGGCGGGATCAACGGCGGTTTCGCCGGCGAACGCCTCCAGCAGCCGTTCGTCGGCCAGGATATGGTCCAGCACGGCCCCGAGGAAGCCGGGATCTTTCGCCACAGTGCGAATATCAGATGCGTCGATCCCGGTCAGAGCGAGGAAACGGGTCAGACGCTCCTCGTCGGCGGCAAGCCAGGCGAGCGCTGAAATGGCCAAGTTTTCAGGGTCGAGCGGTGCAGGGTTGCGAGATTGCAATACAGATTCCGAACGGGTGTTTTCGTTTCATCAAGATGTCGTTGGTAAACGAGTCAGGCAAGGGGCGCGGTCAGAGGAGTGAGGGCGGCTATCATGGCCAAAACGGTGCTGATCGTTGAAGATAACGAGCTGAACATGAAGCTCTTCAACGATCTGTTGGAGGCTCATGGTTACCAAACCCTCAAAACGGCGAGCGGGGTGGAAGCGGTCGAACTGGCCCGGACCAAGCGTCCGGACCTGATCCTGATGGATATCCAGCTGCCGGAAGTATCCGGGCTGGAAGTAACGCGCTGGCTGAAAGCCGACGAAGAGCTGAAGCAGATCCCCGTGGTTGCGATTACCGCATTTGCGATGACGGGAGACGAGGAGCGCATTCGCGAAGGCGGATGCGAAGCTTATCTCTCGAAGCCGATTTCAGTTGTAAAATTTGTTGAGACGATACGGAACTTTTTGGGGCGCTGAACGGGGTGGAGTTGAGCCATGACGGGCCGAGTGCTTGTCGTCGATGATCTTTTTCCAAATCTGAGGCTGCTCGAGGCGCGTCTCAGCGCGGAGTACTATGAAGTTCTGACCTCGACCAACGGTCCGGACGCCATCGCTTTGTGTCAGAAGGGCCTGTGCGATGTTGTGCTGCTCGACGTGATGATGCCGGGCATGGACGGATTCGAGGTTTGCAAGCGCCTCAAGGCCGATCCCGTGACGACGCATATTCCAGTCGTTATGGTCACGGCGCTCGATCAACCCAGCGACCGCGTGCGAGGTCTCGACGCCGGCGCCGACGATTTTCTCACCAAGCCGATCGACGAGATCGCGCTGCTTGCGCGCGTGCGCAATCTGACGCGTCTGAAGCAGTCGGTTGATGAACTGCGGCTTCGCGCACAGATGACCCAGTCCTACGGACTCGGCGATGCGATCACCGCCGCGTCAACCGAAACCGGCATGACCGGAAAGATCCTCGTGGTGGAGGATCGCGTCAGCGCCGCGGAGCGCATGGTCGCCTCGCTCGACAAGCGCTACGACGTGGTGGCGGAAAGCAATCCGCAGCAGGCGCTTTTCCGCGCCGCCGAGGAGGGATTTGACCTCGCTATCGTCAGTCTGGGCCTTGGCGGTTTTGACGGGCTGCGGCTGTTCAGCCAGCTTCTGTCGCTTGAACGCACGCGCAACGTCGCCACGTTGATGATCGGCGAGCCGGAGGACCGGCAGCGTTTACTGCGCGGTCTTGATATCGGCGTGCATGATTTCATCATTCGTCCGATTGATCGCAACGAACTGCTCGCGCGCACACGAACGCTGATCCGCAACAAGCGCTACGCCGACCGGCTGCGCTCGACTGTCGTCTCCTCGATGGAGGCGGCGGTGCTCGACCAACTCACTGGTCTCCACAATCGGCGCTACCTCGACCGGCACATGCCGATCTTGTTCGCTCAGGCGCGCCTCGACTCAAAGCCGATGTCGGTGCTGATCCTGGACATCGACCGCTTCAAGCAGATCAATGACACCTATGGACATGATGCGGGCGACGAAGTTCTTCGCGCATTCGCCAAGCGCGTGCGCTCGTGCGTGCGCGGTGAAGATGTCCTCGTGCGCTTCGGCGGCGAGGAAATCGTGATCGTGTCGCCCGAAACGAGCGATGAGGTCGCGGCGCTCGTCGCCGAACGCATCCGTCACAAGGTGGAGAGCGGGCCGTTCGCCATCGATCGAGGGACGCAACAGGTCCCGGTGACAGTTTCGATCGGGCTCGCGCATCTGTCGGCCGCGGACAATTCGCCCGACGATCTCCTCAAGCGGGCGGATGATGCGCTCTATCGCGCCAAGACCGGCGGCCGGAACCGGGTGATCCGCGCCGCCGCCTGAGGACGCGAGAGCTTGCGTCGGTTCCATCTCGCCCTAAGCTTGACGTCCGGTTTTTGCGGGGACTGATTCTCTGCGTCGATGCCGTACGGAATGCTCAGGTCCGCCGCATCTCCTGACTTTTCGTAAGGCGGCCGAGCCCGGGCTGGGTTGAGGTGGCCTCCTCATGACGCCCGCCCGGGCCGGCCATTCCTCCGAAACTGAAAAAGGGCGCCGCAAGGCGCCCTTTTCGTTGTTTTTTGAATGAGATGCCGGTCTTACTTGATCTTGGCTTCCCGGAATTCCACATGCTTGCGCGCGACCGGGTCATACTTCTTCTTGACCATCTTTTCGGTCATCGTGCGCGAGTTCTTCTTGGCGACATAAAAGAAGCCGGTGTCGGCGCCCGAGACGAGCTTAACCTTGAGTGTGACGGCCTTGGCCATTTGCGGTCTCCGCGGAGCGGCGGACCATCGGCCCGCCCATGACAAAAGGCCGGTCGCGGGACCGGCCGAAATCGGAGCCCCGTTTGCGCCAGATGCGCGCTGGCGTCAAGTATTGTGGGGCGCGTCTGCTACAACTCGAGGCGAATCCGCTGCTTGCCCCGCTCATAGTAGAGAGGCGCGGGGTGCAGCCGGCTGAATCCGGCGGCGATGCGATCGCGCAATTCCGACAGGACGGTTTGGGTGATGCGGGGCAGGTCGAGTTCCATCGTATCCGCGAGCGGAACCCATACGAGCTCTGTCAGCTCCGAATCCGGCCCTACAACTCCCTCGATCTTGTGAGCGATGGCCTCCGCGTCGACAGCGAAGAAGCGCGCGTCGAAGCGCTTCGGACGCTGAGGAGGCGTGATGGCGCGGGCGATGAAATGCAGGGGCTCCAGGCTGGGAAACACCCCATGACGCTTGAATTGTTCCCACGGACCGGGCGGCGCGGACTCGGGCGCGCCATATTCCTTGGCGCCGATCATCAGGCCAGTTTCCTCAAACGTCTCCCGGATAGCCGCCAACGCGAGTGCGCGACCCCGCGCCGGGCTCGGCTTGGTCACATGGGCCGCGAGCCTGCGCTCGTCCACTTCATGCAGGACGCCCGCCGCCGCCATGCGACGGTCGCCCGGATCGAGACTTCCGCCGGGAAAAACGAACTTGCCGGGCATGAATTTGTGACCGGCGTGGCGCTTGCCGACCAGCACGCTGGGTGACGCCCTCGTGCGATCGATGATGATGAGCGTCGCCGCGTCCTTTGGACGCATGTAGGGCCATTTGCGATCACGGCCTTCCGCGGTGGCGGTGCTGGCCGTGGCCGCCGTATCGCGCTCACGATCCATCGGCGCCTGCGCTTCTGCGTCCAAATCCATGCATGCGCAAGCTCCATTGCAGGCCCACAATCGCGCCTTTGACCGGCTGAATGAGGGCGATGCTCAGCACAAGCGCCAAAGTCGGCCACAACGCGATATGCAGCCAGAGGGGCCAGTCCGCCTCGGTCTCCGCGAACCCCCCTCCACCGACCGCGATGTGCCCCACGATGAGGATGACGAGATAGGATGGAAGATCATCGGCGCGGTGATGATGGAACTCCTCGCCGCATTCGGCGCATCGCGGCTCGACTTTTAGAAACCGTCCGAAGAGCCTGCCCACGCCGCATTGCGGGCAGCGGCCGAGGAAGCCGCGTCGCGTCGCCTGGAGCGCGTCGCGTTTCTGTTCGGCGGCATCGAGACGGGGGGCGATCATGGTCATCCGCGCCTTCCTTTCCGCGACCGGCTTTGCGCCCGTTCGCGGCTCTCGGCGGTCTTGCGCCCTTTGCGGGAGCCCCGCAACGCGACTCCCGGTCGCCCCTCCGACAGCATTTCGAAGCGCAAGGCGCCTGCGATCGGCTGCGCCTCGATGAGCTTCACCGTCACCTCATCGCCGAGCCGGAAGGCGTCGCCGGTGCGCTTTCCGACCAGAGCGTGGCGCGCCTCGTCGAAGATGAAATAGTCGGCGCCGAGAGTCGATGCGGGTATGAAGCCGTCGGCGCCTGTTTCGGTCAGCTTCGCGAACAGGCCGGCGCGGGTCACTCCAGAGATCCGACCTTCGAACGTCGCGCCGATGCGGTCGGCGAGGAAATGGGCGATGAGGCGATCGACGGTCTCGCGCTCGGCCGCAGCGGCCCTGCGCTCGGCGGCTGAGATGGATGCTGCAACTTCGGCAAGATGCGCGCGCGGATGATCCTTCGCCAACCCGTCGGCCCGCGCGCTGAGAGTCGTCAGTAGCCCGCGATGCACGACAAGATCCGCGTATCGACGGATGGGCGACGTGAAGTGCGCATAGCGTCGCAGATTGAGTCCGAAGTGCCCGTAGTTCTCGGCGGAAGAGTCCGCCTGGGCCTGGCTGCGCAGCACGACCTCGTTGACCAGCGGCGCGTTCGCCGTGCCCTTCACCTGCGCCAGAATGTCGTTGAAGAGATCGGGCCGCAGCGCGCCGGTTCGTGGCGCCTTCATCCCGATGCTCGCCAGCACTTCGCCGAGCGCCCGCATCTTTTCGAGCGATGGCTCGTCATGGACGCGGTAGATCAAGGGCATGCCGGCGCGTTCAAGGGTTTCCGCCGCAGAGAC
>JBEVKO010000267.1:0-8064 GCA_040509705.1 Beijerinckiaceae bacterium | reverse complement strand
AGGCGGGGTCCGCCTTGGCCTCCCCGTAGGCCTTCTCCAGTTCGAGGATCAGCGGCATCAGCGTCTCGGCGACGAAGCGTCCGCCGAACATGCCGAAGTGGCCGGTTTCGTCCGGTCCCGTACGGAACGAATTGGGACGCTCGATCTTCGTCACTCGCGATACTCCTGATGCAGGCGGACGGCCGTCCCAGCGGGGACAGACCAATCCGCTCAGCCGCCCGCCTCACGGGCGGCGGCGATGAACGCCCTGATCTTTTCCGGGTCCTTTACGCCGGGCGCGCTTTCCACGCCAGACGAGACGTCGACGCCCGCCAGCGCAAGCCCCATGGCCCGCATGGCGCCGATCGCGTCCGCGACATTGTCGGGCGTGAGGCCGCCAGAAAGCACGAACGGCTGATCGTGGTCGAGGCCCTCAAGGATCGCCCAGTCGAACGGCCTCCCGTGCCCCCCCGGATAGGCTGCATCCTTCGGCGGCCGGGCGTCGAGGAGTATGTGGTCGGCGACGGCGGCGTAGGCCGGAATGAGGCGCAAATCCGCCGCCTCGCCGACGCCGATCGCCTTCATCGCCAGACCCGCCAGAGAGGCGCGCAGAGCGGCGACGCGCTCCGGGCTCTCCTGACCGTGGAGTTGCCAGAGATCGGGCCCTACGGCCTTCCTGATGGCTTCCAGGGCGCCATCCTGGGCGTCCACAACGAGAGCGGCCACCCTCGCCTCGCCGCGCGCCTGAGCGGCCAGCGAGGACGCCTGTTCGAGCCTCACATATCGCGGGCTTTTCGGGTGAAATACGAGGCCGACCATGTCGGCCCCCTCCTTCAGCGCCACATCGAGCGCGTAGGGCGTGGTAAGGCCGCAGATCTTGACCGTCAGAGGCATCGCGCCGCTGCGTTACACCGTCGCGGCGAAAGCCGCCAGTTCGCGGTTGAATCGCTCCGGCTCCTCCAGGAACGGCATGTGCCCGATACGCTCGTAGCGCGAATAGGCGGCGTGCGGCATCGCTTTCGCCGTCTCCGCCGACATCGCCGGCAGGATGACCTGATCCAGTGAGCCTTGCGAGATCAGCGTCGGCAGACTGATCGTCGATAGCAGGGGACGGAAATCCAAGGTCCGCCGCACCAACGCGCTCCGCACATGGGCCGGGGTCTGCATGCTCCAGGCGAGCACCGTCTCGAACACCTCGCGCTGACAGGGCGCGGCGGTGCATTCGCGCACGAATTTGCGCGCATTCTCGATGGCGACGCCGGCGTTGGGAGATCCCATTCTCGGAACGCGACGCAGAAGCGCCGGTCCGAACTGGGGAAGACGTCCGCCGTTGATGATCGCCGCGCCGATGAAATGGAGGCCGGCGACATTGTCCGGTCCATGCCGCTCGAGATAGTCGCCAATGACGAGCCCGCCGTAGCTCCACCCGTTGAGGATCGGGCGATTCAATTTCAGCACGGCGATGACGTGAGCGACGTCGGCGGCCCAGAGCGCGCCCTCAGTGTAGTGCTCCTCACCGAGCGGCTTGTCGGAATCGCCATGTCCGCGGCTGTCAAGACACACGACGCGGAAGCGGTCCGACAGGCCCTCGATCTGCTTCATCCAGCAGAGCCAGCTCTGCGACCAGCCATGAATGAAGAGGAGCGGCTGCGCGTCCTGCGGTCCGAACTCCACGACGTTGAGCATGCAGCCGCCGCCGCCTTCGATGCGATGGAACGTCGCTTTCGCCTTGCGAAATCCGTCCCAGTTGCGGGACAGAAGCTCGCGCGGCCGCGAACTCGCGATGACGGGCGCGCGCATCACTTCGCCGCGCTGGCGCGGGTCCAGACGAGCATCGCGGCGGCGAGATCCTCGACCGCCGCGCCTATCGACTTGAAGAGCGTAATCTCCGCTTCGCCGACGCGGCCGCTGCGCTCGCCGCGCGCGAGCTGATGGAGATCCGCCTGAACCGCATCGGCGGAAAAACCGCCGGAGCGAATCGCCACCGCGACATCGCCGCCTTCGGTGAGACATGCGGGCGTATCGACGAAAACCCGCCCCCGAGCCAGAGCTTCATCATCCGCCTCGCGCATCGAGAGATTGTAGGCGCCGACCAGATCGACATGCGCTCCGGCCTTCAGCCACGCGCCGCGAACCAGAGGCGTTTTCGTCATCGTTGCGCAGGACACGATGTCCGCGTCGCGCACGATGCGTTCCAGATCCGTTGCGGCGTCAATCGTGACATTGGCGAGCGCCGGATGGCGATCGAGCTCGGCCGCCACGTCGCTGGCGCGTCGCGGATTGTGGTTCCAGATCGACACATGACGGATCGACGGGCGCGCGGCGACATGGGCGCGAATGAGATAGGAGCTGAGCGCGCCCGCGCCCACCATCGTCATGCGCCGCGCTTCGGCGCGCGCCAGATGCTGTGCGGCGAAGGCCGAAGCCGCCGCCGTGCGGTGAAGCGTAAGGCGAGCGCCGTCCATGATCGCGAGCGGTGCGCCCGAATCGCCATTGTTGAGAACGTAGGACCCCTGCACGCTGGCGAGGCCGCGGGACGCGTTGTCGGGATAGACCGTCACCAGCTTGACGCCGAGGAACGATCCGCCGGGCGCCGCTTCGGTCCAGGCCGGCATCAGCAGCAGCGCGGCGGATGCAGGCTTGCGCGCAATTTCGTGATGGTGGCGGCTCGGCGCGACCATGCCGCCGCGAAACGCTTCGCCGATGGCGTCAATGAGCGCGCGCGCATCAAGCGCGGCGTCGATCGCTGCTGCGTCGAATACTTTCATCGCCTCACTACGATCGTGGCAGGGACGCCTGCGATGAGAGCGAAACCCTCAGACGCTCGGCGTCGGCGCGCGCGGTCTGCGCCTCGCGGCGCCAAGTGCGCTCGCCCTTGCGATGACGTCCCTGCGCGAACCACGCGCCGACGCCCCCCGCCAAGACGCCGACGCCGATGGCGGCGAGCACGATGAGATAGAGCGGCAGCGTGAACGAAATCGCCGGCGTTTCGCGATTGAACGGGTCGAGCGACAAGGTCACGGGCGCGCGATTGGCGATGGAGAACAGGATCATCGCCGCCGCGGCCGGCAATAGCACGGCGAATTTCAGCAGTTTCCGCGCATTCGCCATTCGTGCCGCGCCTCACAGCCCGTCGGGGTTCAAACGATGACGCATTTCCTTTCCGGCGCGAAACTGCGGCGCGAGCTTCTGCGATACGGCGACCTTCGCGCCGGTGCGCGGATTGCGTCCGACGCGCGCGTCGCGCGCCTTGGCGGCGAATGCGCCGAAGCCGCGCAGCTCCACTCTGTCGCCGCGCTTCAGCGCCTCCATGACTTCATCGAGAATGGTGTTCACAACATTCTCGATATCGCGCTGGTAGAGATGCGGATTTCGCTCTGCAAGCCTCAGCACCAGTTCTGACTTGATCATGGTGGATCCCCCAAGCCTGGATCACTGTTCCATGGACGGACGCCACAGCGCAAGCAGCCCGCTCGACGTGAGAGCGCCGTCGGAAAGATCGGCGTCATCGAACAGGCGGGCTGCAGCCTCCAGCCCAACGAGTCGCAATCCCGCGGCCCCGACCGACCAGAAGCGCAATGGATTGGCGCGACGCGGGCTCCAGTCGCGCACCGTCAGGTCCTTGTCGACATTGCGGTTGGCGGCGAGCCACGCGATCGCATCGGTTTCATTGCCGATCGCATCGATCAGCTTGTTGGTCACCGCCTGACGGCCGGTGAAGACGCGGCCGTCGGCGACTGCATTGAGGCTCGCGTCATCGTAGCCGCGACGGGTGCGCACCAGATCGCGGAACCAGGCGTAGGAATCGAGGATGAGGCTCTCGAGCGCGCGCCGCGCCTCTTCACTCGTCGGCGTCAGTCCGCTCGGCGCCGCCTTCAGCGGCGAGGACTTCACTTCCTCGACTTTCACGCCGACGCGATCCAGGAGCTTCGACACATCGGGATACTGGATGATCACGCCGATCGATCCGACGAAGGAATTCTGCCGCGCGAAGATGCGGTCCGCGGCGACCGCGGCGACATATCCTCCGGACGCAGCAATGTTCTGAATGACGGCGACGGTGGGCTTCTGCCCCGCGAGCTTGCGCAACGCATCATAGAGCGCCTCGGCGCCGGACGCGGTGCCGCCGGGGCTGTCGATGGCGACAATCACGGCGCTGGCGCGCGACTTCCCCACATCCTCCAGCATCCGCAGAGTCGGACGGTCGCCGGAAATGAAGCCTGAGATCGTGACGCGGGCGATGTGATTCGCGGTCACAGCGGCCGTCCCCTCGCGCCTCATCCAGGCGTAGCCGGCGACGCCGATGGCCGCCATCGCCGCGAGAACGGCGAGAATTCGCCATATGGTCAGCGAGCGCCGCAGGCGGCGGCGATCGATAATTGAATCAGCAGTCATGCTCATTGCTATCGCTCAAGTTCGCTGCGCCACGGACGAGTCCGGCTGCAAATAGCAAGGCGCTCATATTGCACATCAATTCGCACCGAAGGGCGGCGATGGCAAGTGCGAAGGCGCGGAGGCGCGCTTGGCGCAGCCCGATAACGAAAAGCCCGCGCCGGAGGCCGGCGCGGGCTCAATTTTGCTAACGAGGCGCCGGTTACTTCTTCGGGACTTCGCCGGCCTTCTTGAGCGCGGCGCCGAGAATGTCGCCCAGCGAAGCGCCGGAATCCTGCGAGCCGTAGTTCGCAATGGCTTCCTGCTCTTCCTGCATTTCGAGCGCCTTGATCGACACCGACACGCGGCGCGCCGTGCGATCGAACTGGGTAACGCGGGCGTCGACCTTTTCACCGACCGCGAACCTCTCCGGACGCTGGTCCGCGCGGTCGCGCGCGAGTTCGGCGCGACGGATGAACGACGTCAGGTCGGTGCCGGTGAGCTTCACCTCGAGGCCCGAATCCTTCACCTCGAGAATTTCGCAGGTGACGATCTGGCCGCGGCGCAACTCGCCCGCCGCCGCGAACGGATCGCCACCGAGCTGCTTGATGCCGAGCGAGATGCGCTCCTTCTCGACGTCCACGTCGAGCACCACCGCCTTGACGATGTCGGCCTTCTTGAAGTCCTCGATGACCTGCTCGCCCGGACGGTTCCAGTCGAGATCCGACAGGTGCACCATGCCGTCGACATCGTTGTCGAGACCGATGAACAGACCGAACTCGGTCTTGTTCTTGACCTCCCCTTCGACCACCGATCCGGACGGATGCTGCTCGGCGAACACTTCCCACGGATTGCGCAGGGTCTGCTTGAGACCGAGCGAGATGCGGCGCTTGACCGGATCCACTTCCAGCACGGCCACTTCGACTTCCTGAGAGGTCGAGATGATCTTGCCGGGATGGACGTTCTTCTTGGTCCACGACATTTCGGAGACGTGGATGAGGCCCTCGATGCCCGGCTCCAGCTCCACGAACGCGCCGTAATCGGTGATGTTCGTGACGCGGCCCTTGAGCTTCGCGCCGATCGGATAACGCTCCTCGATGCCCTGCCAGGGATCGCCCTGGAGCTGCTTGACGCCGAGCGAAATGCGATGCGTCTCGTGGTTGATCTTGATGATCTTGACCTTGATCGTCTGGCCGATGTTCACGACCTCGGACGGATGATTGACGCGACGCCACGCCATGTCGGTGACGTGCAGCAGACCATCGATGCCGCCGAGATCGACGAAGGCGCCGTACTCGGTGATGTTCTTCACGACGCCGTCAATCACCTGACCCTCTTCGAGGTTGGCGACCAGCTCGGAGCGGGCCTCGGCGCGCGTCTCCTCGAGCACCGTGCGGCGCGAGACGACGATGTTGCCGCGGCGGCGATCCATCTTGAGGATCTGGAAGGGCTGGGCGACGTTCATCAGCGGACCGACGTCGCGCACCGGACGGATGTCGACCTGGCTGCGGGGAAGGAACGCGGTGGCGCCGTCGAGATCGACGGTGTAGCCGCCCTTAACCTGGTTGAAGATGGTGCCCATGACCTTCTCGCCGGACTCGTAGCTCTTTTCGAGCTTGACCCAGCTTTCCTCGCGGCGCGCCTTGTCACGCGAGATGACGGCCTCGCCGAGCGCGTTCTCAACGCGCTCGAGATAGACCTCGACGACGTCGCCGACCTTGATCGCCTGATCGCGGCCGGGGCCGGTGAACTCACGCAGGGCGACGCGGCCTTCGGTCTTCAGCCCGACGTCGATGACGGCCATGTCCTTGTCGATGGCGACGACCGTTCCCTTGATGACGGCGCCTTCCTGGGTGTCGTTGCTCGCGAAGCTCTCGGCGAGCAGCGCGGCGAAATCCTCGCGCGACGGGGCGCGATTTGCAGCAGTGGACATTGAAATTCCTGTTTCGCCAGTTGGGCGGCGCCGGGGCTCGGGTTGAACGGATCCTGAAGTCGCCGCGCTCGATGATGGCGATCCATCGGGCTCAACGCTCTACGTTGCCGTAAGGCGAAGCCGGCGCTTTCGACCGGCGACACAGGATCTGTGATTGTCCGCCCGGAGTTGGATTGTCCCCGCAAGGGAGCATCCGGGCCGCGACGGCCGTCCCTATAGGGGAAGCCGGGAGGACGGGCAAGCGGACAGCAGAGGTCCCGTAAGGCGGGCGGCTTCCTTGGGCTGGAACCTCAACCGGCGGTCTTTCGGCAAGGTCCGTTTCCCTTCGCATCCAGCCGCGCTGGATTGACTCGCTGGATTGACTCTTGGCGGGAAGAATCAGAACATAACAGGAACAATTCACGCCTGTCACCAGTTTTTCCGAGCCTTCCACGACGTACGTCTCATGTCCCTGTCTATGTCCGAGCCCAACCGCGCCGATCGCGTTCAGGCATTGCGCCGGCTGCTGCCGGACGCCGCGGAACCGCGACCCGGCGCCGGCGTCCTTCCGCTCGGCGTTCCGGCGATCGACGGGCATCTGCCGCAGGCCGGCCTGATGCTGGGCGCGCTGCACGAGATCGCGCCCGCGGACGATCTCGACCGGCCGGCCGCCTTCGGCTTCGCCGCGGCGCTGCTCGGCCGCACCGCCCCCGACCGGCCGGTTCTGCTGGTTCTGCCCGCCGAAGCGGCCAGCGATGGAGGGCGTCCCTCCGGTCACGGGCTTCAGCGCCTCGGCCTTGACCCGGCGCGCCTCGTCATCGTCGAGGCGAAGACCGACAAGGAGCGGCTATGGGCGATGCAGGAAGCGTTGCGCTCCCGCGCGCCGGCCGCCGTCGCTGGCGCGCTCGACCGGCTCGACCTCAAGACAAGCCAGCGTTTGCATCACGCCGCGGGCGATGCGGGGCTTCCGCTTTTTCTTTTGCGCCCGGCGCGCAGCGCCGACGCCAGCGCCGCAGCGACGCGCTGGCGCGTGGCCGCCGCCCCGGCGGCGCGCGACCGGTTCGGGCTCATCGAACGATGGCGATGGAGTCTGTCGCTCGAACGCTGCCGCAATGGCCGCACGGGCGAATGGCTGGTGGAGTTTGATTATGCGTATCGTTTCAGTCTGGCTCCCGCGCTGGCCGATCCTGCGATTTCTCGCCGCGCAGACGCGCCAGCCTTCGCCAACGCCCATCGATCCTGACCTGCCTTTCGTTCTGAGCGTCGAAGCGTCCGGCGGCGCGCGCATCTCTGCGCTCAACCAGGCGGCGGAAGCCGAGGGGCTCGCGATCGGCGACAGCCTCGCCGATGCGCGCGCCAAGGCCGGCTTCCTGCAGGCGCGCGATCTCGATGCCGACGCCGATGCGGACGCCCTGCGCCGCCTTGCGCTGTGGACGACGCGCTATGCGCCCGCCGTCTGCGCCTGGAGCGAGGATAATGGCGCGGACGGATTTTTTCTCGACGTCGCGGGCGCTGCGCATCTTTTCGGCGGCGAGAAAAAACTGATGAAGGATCTGGCGCGCCGGCTTCATCGGTTCGGATTTCCGGCGCGCCTCGCGATCGCCGATACGGCGGGCGCGGCATGGGCGCTCTGCCATTTTCATGCGGAATCCATTGTCCTTCTTTCATCGGGCCAGGAGGCGGAGGCGCTCGCGCCTTTGCCTATCGATGCGCTGCGCCTCAGCCGTGACACGCGCATGGCCTTGCGCCGTCTCGGCTTCAAGCGCATCCGATCCCTGATCGACGCGCCGCGCGCGCCCTTC
>JBEVKO010000266.1:0-6420 GCA_040509705.1 Beijerinckiaceae bacterium | reverse complement strand
CCGATCCGCGACGCGCTGGGGCGCCTCAAGCTGCTGCTCGAGGACAGGTCCGTTCTCAAGGTCGGACAGAATCTGAAGTTCGACATGCTCGTCATGCGAAGGCATGGCGTCGGCCTCGCGCCGATCGACGATTCCATGCTGATTTCCTATGCGCTCGACTCGGGCCTCAACAATCACGACATCGGCGAATTGGCCGAGAGGCATCTCGGCCACACGCCGCTCGCTCACAAGGACGTCGCGGGGTCCGGCCGCAACTCCGTCACCTTCGATCGCGTGACGATCGACAGGGCGACGGCCTACGCCGCCGAAGACGCCGACGTCACGCTGCGCCTGTGGCGGGTGCTCAAACCGCGACTTCCGGCTGAGGGCGTCACGACGCTCTACGAAACGCTGGAGCGCGACATGCCGTCCGTTCTCTCGCGCATGGAGGAACGGGGCATAGCGATTGATCGCGTCATGCTGTCGCGGCTTTCCGGCGAATTCGCGCAGGGCATGGCGCGGCTCGAAGACGAGATATTCGAGCTCGCGGGCGAGCGCTTCAACCTTGGATCGCCGAAGCAACTCGGCGACATTCTCTTCGGCAAAATGGGACTCGCCGGCGCAAAGAAGACGGCGACCGGGCAATGGTCAACAGGCGCCGGCGTCCTGGAAGATCTCGCCGAGCAGGGCCACAAGCTGCCGGGCAAGATCCTCGAATGGCGGCAGCTTTCAAAACTGAAGTCGACCTACACCGATGCGCTGCCGAGTTATGAGAACCCGCAGACGAAGCGCGTCCACACCTCCTTCGCTCTCGCCGCGACCACGACGGGGCGGCTGTCTTCCTCCGAGCCGAACATCCAGAACATCCCGATCCGCAGCGAGGAAGGTCGAAAAATCCGGCGCGCCTTCGTTTCGGAAAAGGGGCACAAGCTGATATCGGCCGACTATTCGCAGATTGAACTACGGGTGCTCGCCCACATCGCCGACATCCCGCAACTCAAGCAGGCCTTCGCCGACGGCATCGACATTCACGCCATGACGGCGTCCGAGATCTTCTCCGTTCCGGTCGAAGGCATGGACGCTATGGTCCGGCGAAGCGCCAAGGCGATCAATTTCGGCATCATCTACGGCATGTCGTCGTTCGGCCTCGCAAACCAGCTCGGCATCCCGCGTGACGAGGCCTCCGCCTATATCAAGAAATATTTCGAACGGTTTCCCGGAATCCGGAACTACATCGAGGACACCAAGAAGGTCGCACGCGAGCGGGGCTATGTGACCACGATCTTCGGGCGCAAGTGCCACTATCCCCAGATCAGATCATCCAATCCCTCGGAACGAGCCTTCATGGAGCGGGCCGCCATCAACGCGCCGATCCAGGGATCGGCCGCGGATATCATCCGAAGGGCGATGATCCGCATGGAAGGTGCGCTGGCGCACAAGGGTTTGTCTGCGCGCATGCTCTTACAGGTGCACGACGAACTGGTGTTCGAGGCTCCCGATGCGGAAGTCGAGGCGACCCTCCCGGTCATCGCCTCGGTGATGGAGAAGGCGCCGTTCCCGATGGTCCAGTTGTCGGTGCCGCTGCGGGTCGACGCCCGGGCCGCGACGAACTGGGAAGAAGCGCACTGACCTGGCGGACGTTAGCCTCCGCCGGCGAAGGCAGCGGAGGAAGAGTTGAGACGAGCCGCCAAGCCAATGATCTGGACGTGCGTCGCAGCCGCGCTCGGGCTCGCCGCCGGCTTGGCCTTTCCGCTCCACGCTTTTGGCGAAGGCAGGCTCGAGGTCGCGCAGGCCTCGCATCTTCTCGACATTCCGGGCTGGCGGCGCAGCAGCGCCGGCAATGGCGGCGCCGCCTATGTCTGCGTCGAAGATCAATGCGGACGGGGAACCGAGATTAGCTTCCGCAAGCTCAACGACCCGATCAGGAGCCCTGACGATTTCACGCAGCGGGTGCGGCAATCGGCCGAACTTGCGCAGAAGGAATCAGACGGCGACATCGTCGGGTTCGATCTCGAGCGGCTGCGGTTCTGGCGCGAGGATGATTTCGAGTTCGGCGAAGTCACGCGCACCGTGCATCTGGCGCCGACGGTGAAAAAATCGCGTCAAAGATTCTGGACGCACGCCTATGTGAGCTGGAATGGCGACAGCTACATGGTTCTGAGCAGCGCGCGCTACGACGCGAAGCAGGCCTACGCGAACATCCGCGTCGCCTTCGAGGCGATCAGGCAGATTGCGGGCCCGCCAAAGGCGTAGGGAGGCCGACGCAACAGTTTCCAGGCGGCGGCTTGCGCCTTGCCTGGGCGAAGGAGCCGACCATGAATGTCCTCTTCAGGAGCCTTGCGCGACTGACCGCCGCGGCGGCGCTCATCGTCGCCTGCGGAGCAGCGCTTCCCGCCGCAGCGCGCGACATGAAGGCGAGCGTCGACGCCAAGGCCGGCGTCATCACCATGACCGGCTGGTCGCGACGCGTCGCCGAAACCACAACCATCTTCTACACATGCGAGGACGACTCCTGCGGCCGCGGCTCGATCGTCAGCATGCGCAGGCAGATGAAGCCGAACGCCCTCGACGGCGAAACCTTGCGGCGCAACGAAAATCGCGTTGCAGAGGCCATTCGTGAGCGCGCGGGGGGTAAGATCGCGCGGATCGAAATAGGCGATCCGGTCTCCTCCAAGGACGCCAAACTGTCCGTCGGCGAAATCACTCGCGTCATCGTTCCCAATTCGGGCGAGGATGTCGGTCTTCATCTGAACTGGAAGAGCGGCTACGTGACGACGCCCGAATTCACTTACACGCTCGCGGGCAGTTCCGACAGCCGCGCTCATTGCGACGCCAACTACAACGCGTTCAAGGCGGCCCTCATGCTGATGGGCGCCCGCAAATAAGCTGTAAAGCGCCGGCGGGGCGCGCTAGAACGCGCCATGGCCGCAACGATCCTGAGCTTCACCGACATGCACATGGCCGGCGAGCCGGTTCGCATCGTGACGGACGGTTATCCGGAGCTCGCAGGAGCAACCATTCTCGACAAGCGGCGCGAGGCGCGCGAGCGCCATGATCATCTTCGCCGCGCCATGATGCTGGAGCCGCGCGGGCATGCGGGCATGTACGGCGTGATTCCCGTCGCGCCGGCTCGTCCTGAAGCCGCGATCGGCGTTCTTTTCACGCATCATGAAGGCTACTCGACCATGTGCGGGCACGCGACGATCGCGCTCGGCCGCTGGATCGTCGACGAGGGCATCGTCGAGAAAGTCGAGCCGGTGACGTGCTTCGCCATCGAGGCGCCGTGCGGGCTGCTGCGCCTCTCAGTCGCGGTCGCGCCGGACGAAACGCGCGATGTCTCATTCGAAAGCGTCCCGGCGTTCGTCGAGGCGGTGAATTTCGCGATCGATGTTCCCGGCTTCGGGCGGATCCTCACAGATATCGCCTATGGCGGCGCCTACTACGCCATTCTGCCGGCGTCGCGCTTCGGCCTCAATTTCTTCAAGGCGCCGGTCGAACAGCTTGTCGCCGCAGCCGGCGCACTCACCGACCAGTTGCGCGCCACGCGCCCGCTCCGCCATCCCGACGCGGACGATCTCGGCTTCTACTACGGAACGGTCCTGACGGATGACGCAGCGGCGAACGGCGAGAGTTATAATCTGTGCGTCTTTGGAGAACGTCAGATCGACCGTTCGCCAACCGGCTCCGGGGTGACGGCGCGCATGGCGCTGGATCACGCGAAGGGGTTGGTTCGCGCCGGCGACAGGCGTGTTTTTCGAGGCGTCAGCGGGGAACCCATGACCGGCATGGTTCTGCGCAAGACGGATTATGCAAAGCCGGGCGCGGTTATTGTCGCCGTGGGCGGGCGCGCCTACTATTCCGGCAAAGGCGAGTTCATCATCGAGGGCGATGACCGGCTGGGCCATGGATTCGACCTGCCCCCGCGATTCGCCGACGTCGCACGATGAGAGAGCGTGCGCCGGTCCGCGCTCCTCTTTGAGGAAAAGCCTCTACCACCGCCTCAATCGACCAGCGACGGCGACCAGAACAGCTCTTCGATCTTCACGCCGCTGGCGCCGACCGTGACGGCTGCGCCCTTCGGAATTTCGCGCCAGCATGAACGGTCCGAGTCAAGGGGTTCGGATGCGATGATCGCAGCGTCGGGACGCTCGCACAGATACAGCGTCGGCGGCTTGCCGTCGCAGGCGGTGCGAAACGCCGTGACCGTCTCGCCATCGGTGAGCGCCGCCGCAAACCGGATCGGCTCCTCGACGCCGCTTGCCCGCATGAAGTCCTTCACCACGCGCAACACGTTGCGCGTTGCTTCGATCGGGTGCTCGCCGGCGTCGATGCGAGAAAGGATGAGAAGGAAGACGATCTCGGAATCGGTTGTTCCGGCGCGCGCGTCGTACATCTCGTCCGGCAGCAGCGACTCCAGCCGGCGACGCACCCTGCCAAAGCCGCCGATCTGGCCGTTGTGCATGAACATCCATCGCCCGTGAGTGAAGGGGTGGCAGTTGGCGCGCATCGTCGCCGTTCCCGTCGCAGCCCGCACATGGGCGAAGAAGATGTTGGATCTGACAAGGCGGCAGAGCGACAGCAGGTTTTCGTCGGACCACGCCGGCCGCAGCTCGCGGTAGAGACCGGGTTCGGCTCGCTCGCCATACCAGCCCAGGCCGAAGCCGTCGCCGTTGGTCGCGACCTTCGCCTCCTCGGCGTGGAGGGACTGCCGGATCAGCGAGTGGCCCGGCGCGCAGACAATGGCGTCGAGGAACACAGGCGCGCCGCGATAGGCCAGAAACCGGCACATGGATCAGCCCCCGATCAGGACGGCATGCATTCTAGCGCCGAAGGAGTGAACGCCCGATTGATGAGGAGGCCGGCATTCGGAGGCGCGATCGAGCCTTGGGCTATTGGGAGGCAAGCTCCGGCGTACATTCAAAATCGACCTTCACGAATTTGCGGCTGCGGCCGAGCTTCGCTTCGATTTCAAGCGGAGCACAGGTCGCCGCATCGATCATAAAGGCCTTGTAGGAGGAGCCTTTGTCGTTGAAGCGGAAACCGCCGAACACCCGCTGCTCGAGTCGCGGCCCGGACTTGTACTTTCGCGTGATGTTCACCTGCGCCATGTGCAAGGCGATCTTGTCGTTCGATTGACCGCCCTTCGGTCCGACGACCTCCATCGTCACCAGCACGCCGCTCGCCGGCTCCGGCGCCCCTTCCCCGCGCTGGGCGTTGACGATCGGCGCGGGAAAGTCGGCGATATTCTCGGAGAAGGTCGCGGATTTCTCGAAGAAGAACTGAACCTTCACGTCCTTGATCGTGATGGGCCCGGTGAACGCTCCCTGCGACGCTGCGGTCGCAGCAGGCTGCGACAAGGCGGGAAAGGCCAAAACAGAAAGGACCGCCGCCAGCGGCGCCGTCGGCCCTCTACGCACTACGCTCATTCGTCAACTCCCCCGACGCAGCGTCATATCACGCGACGCCTAAACATGCTGTGACTTCAATTCAATGGCGCGACGGGAGATTCGGTGTGCGTTCGCGCACTTCCATCACCTACTTTGCGCTAAGCCCTCCATCAATGACAAATTCGGCCCCTGTCACGAAGCCAGATTCGTCGCTGAGCAAAAAGATGCACAAGGCAGCGACTTCCTTCGGCTCGCCGAAACGGCCGAGCGGAATGTCGGCGGTCATCTTGGCCCGCGCGCGGGCGGGATCCGGCAGGCTCGACAGCATCGCATCGACCATGGCGCTTTCGATGAAGGCTGGATGGACGGAGTTGCAGCGCACCGGCGGCTTCTGCCTTGCGCCATGCAACGCGACCGATTTCGACAGATGGCGCACGGCGGCTTTGGAGGAGTTGTAAGCCGCGAAATTCGCCGCCGCGACAATGCCTGCGATCGATGAGAGATTGACGATCGATCCGCCGCGCTTGCGCATCAGCGGCAGCATGTATTTGCAGCCGAGGAACACGCCATCGAGATTGACCGCATGGGTGGCGCGCCAATCCTCCAGCGAAATATCCTCGACCGTGCCGAGGCGCCCGATTCCCGCGCCGTTCACCAGGCCGTCGATCGCGCCGTGAGTGTCGGCGATCCATTTGGCGGTCGCGGTCCAGCCGTTCTCCGAGGTCACGTCGAGCGCCAGATCGACCCCGTGATGGAGATGGTCGCTGGAAATCGGCGTTCCTCCCTCGGCGCGGATCATGGCGACGATGGCTTCGCCGATGCGCCCCGCGGCGCCGGTCACATGGATGATCTTGCCGGCGAGCCGGCCCTCCCTTTTGGCCATTGAACGATTCCAATTGCTGGTATTTGACCCATCGTGCCACAAAGCCGGCCCGTCCGGTAACCCGCCTGATCCCCCGTGAATCGCCTCGTTGCTCTCGTTCTAGCGTCCATCCTGGCCGCATCGCCGGCCTCGGCCGCATCGCTCGACGGCAGGCAGCTCAGCGCACTATGG